>CAMZEG010000039.1 GCA_947305635.1 uncultured Clostridia bacterium | reverse complement strand
CTATTTCATTCCGCTTTGCCCGCGCCGCCGCACGCTGAGCGAAAAGCGCTCCGGCGGTACCTACGCCGCGCCGCTGCCGTGGCGGATGGTGCTCAAGGATGAGGACACCTTCATGGACGCGATCCACCTGCTGCGCGAACAGCAGCTGTGGGCGTTCCGCCACCTGGACTACCCGTACCTCGAATACCGCAACCTGCAGCGCCGCGTGTTCAACTACGGCCCGGCGTCCGCGTCCAGCACGATGATGTTCTCGTGGTTCCCGCTGGAAGAAAACACGATGAACAACTGGGACTACGAGTTCGTCGGCTACGGCATCGGCCGCTACGTCATGGTGCTTTACACGTTCGCGATGAAGGATATCAAGAACGGCACGATCAAGGTGACCTATCAGCACCGCACCCATTTCATCTCGGTCGAGGACGTCGACCGCTTCCAGGACGGTGTGGAGCAGGTGCTGCGCATCGCGGTGGAAAACCCGCAGATCACCATCGGCGACCTGCTTGACAAACTTCAGGTGAAAGAATAAGAAACGGAGGATACAGAACATGGACGAAAAATTAAAGGCAATCATCGCAATCATCTCTGATTTCGTGGATGTGAATCCGGACGAAGTAACCGTGGATTCCAAGCTGCGTTCCGACCTCGGACTCAACTCGTTCGACTTCGTGAACATCGCTGTGGAAGTCGAGCGTGAATACAATATCAAAATCCCCGACGTGGATATCGCGCAGTTGAAGACTGTGGGCGATCTGCTCAAGCTCGTGGAAGAAAAAGAACTGGTCTGAGCAAAAAACCGGTCACTGAAAGGTGACCGGTTTTTTCGTGCGCAGTGCACAGTGCATAGAAGTCGACAGTCGTCAGTCGTCCGTCGACAGCGCGCGCCGCACCTGTACATCAATCGACGGGCTTTTTCCGTGCGAACGGGAATACCTTCAATTCTTCATTCCCTTAGTCCCTTAATCCCTTAATCCCTTAGTCCCTTAGTCCCTGTCCCTTTTCCCTCGCTCCGCATCCCTCATATTTCCTTTCCCCGCCGCATAAACTTTCCCGAAAGGGGAGAGCGCCTTGAAAAAAACCGCTTTGCTGCTGCCGCTGCTGCTTGCCGTGCTGTGCGCCTGCGCCGTGTCGCCGACGATGGACCTCTCCGGCTATCTCGCCGCCCGCGAAAGATTGTCACTGCCGCTGCCGCTTGACGGTCTTTTTCAGACGGGCGACGGCGACGCTGTGGCCTATTGCCTGCCGCTGTCCGGCCGGCTGACGCTGCGCTTTCTCGCCGAAGACGGCGGCGCGCTCTATGAATGCCGCGTGCTGCTGCGGATGACGGAACCCGGCGGCACGGCGCTCCCGCTCGACAGGGAAACGAAGGAAGCGTTTCTTTCGGAGTGCGCCGCGGCCCTTCGCGCGTTCTGCGGCGCCGACGAAGCGGAAGCCTTGCGTCTGCTGCGCACCCTGTCGATGGAGGAAGACGCGGCCTACGGCAAAATGGGGATGCTGACGACACAGACGGGGCACTACGCCGTCCGGTTCCAAGTGCATCCGCTGGAGGCGGCATTCAGCGTCCGCGACGAGCAGTTGCGCGCTTTGCCGACCGGAAAGACGCCGGAAAGCCGCCCGCAGTTCGGCGACACGACCGCGACAAGAAAGGAGACCGTCCCGCACAGGTAAAACTTTTATGGGGAAAAATCGGGAAAACTGTTGACTTTTCCTGCAAATTGAATTATAGTATTCGATAGTGAATACAGAAGCATTGCGAAGCAATGACAGACACACTGTGTAACAAATCTTTTGGCTTTGAAAGGCTGACATGTTTGCTTACCCGTGGTAACCGACGAGGGAACACGTCCGAAGAGGCGGAGTTCATCCTCGTTTTTTGTTTTTTGCGGCGCTTTCTGGTTCCTTCTTCCGCGTTTCGCGGCAATAAAAATCGAGCGCGCATGGGCGGCGAACGGCCGTTTCATGCAGGGAAAGGGGTTTATCTATGGGAGAGCAAACGATCATCGAACTCAGAAACATCTCCAAACAATTCGGGGACGAGGTGGTGCTGGACAATATCAGTCTCAACATCAAGGACAAAGAGTTCATCACGTTCCTCGGCCCGTCCGGCTGCGGCAAAACGACCATGCTGCGGATCATCGCCGGCTTTCTGGAAGCCGACGACGGTCAGGTCATTTTCGAGGGCAAAGACATCGGCAGTCTGCCGCCGCATAAACGGCAGGTCAACACGATCTTCCAGCGATACCAGCTGTTCCCGCATCTGAACGTCTATGAGAACATCGCGTTCGGTCTGCGCAACCGCCGGATGAAGGAAAAGGACATCAGCAAAAAGGTGGAGGAAATGCTCGCCCTCGTGAACCTCAAGGGGTTCCAGCGCCGCGATATCGCGTCGCTTTCCGGCGGGCAGCAGCAGCGCGTCGCCATCGCGCGCGCCCTCGCGGTCGATCCGCGGGTGTTGCTGCTGGACGAGCCTCTGGCCGCGCTCGACCTCAAGCTGCGCAAGGATATGCAGGTCGAACTCAAGAACATCCAGAAGCGGCTGGGGATCACCTTCGTCTTCGTCACCCACGACCAGCAGGAGGCGCTTTCGATGAGCGACACCGTGGTTGTCATGGACAACGGCAAGATCCAGCAGATCGGCTCGCCACTCGATATCTATAACGAGCCGAAAAACGCCTTTGTGGCCGATTTCATCGGCGAGTCCAACATTCTTGACGGCGTGATGCTCGACGACTTCAAGGCGAAGTTTTCGGGCGCCGTGTTCCAATGCCTCGACAAGGGCTTCGCGGTCAACGAGCAGGTGGACATCGTCATCCGCCCCGAGGACGTCGATATCGTCCCCGTCGAAAAGGGCGAAATCATCGGCACCGTCACGTCCAACACCTTCAAGGGCATCCACTTCGAAATGATCGTGGATATCCAGAACTTCAAGTGGATGATCCAGACGACCGACTACTATCCGGTCGGCGCGAAGATCGGCATCGAGATTGAGCCGGACGCCATCCACGTTATGAAGAAGAGCGAATACTCCGGCATGTTCGGCGATTACAGCTCCTTCTCCGACGAGATCGAACACCTTTCCGATATCGAGGAAGAGGAGGACTGACGATGACGAAGAATTCTGCGCTGAAAAAGGTTGTCAGCGCGCCGTACCTCGTCTGGGCCGCGCTGTTCATCATCGTCCCGCTGATCTTCGTGGTCTATTACTCCCTCGTGGACGCGGGCGGCGCCTTTACGCTCGACTATATCAAATCCATCGGCCGCTACAAGGACATCATGCTCAACTCGATCTGGCTGGGCTTTGTCGCGACGATCATCTGTCTGGTGATTGCCTACCCCCTGGCGTATATCATGGCGCGTTCGACAAAGAACGTCCAGCGCACGATGATGATGCTCGTCATGCTGCCGATGTGGATGAACCTGCTGATCCGCACCTATTCGCTGATGATTCTGCTGCAGGACACCGGCATTCTCAACTCAGTCTTCTCGTTCCTGCATCTGCCCGAGCGGCACATGATCAACACCCGCGGGGCGGTCATTCTCGGCATGGTGTACAACTACATTCCCTATATGATTCTTCCGCTGTATTCGATTATGGCGAAGATCGACTACGGTCTGGTCGAGGCCGCGCAGGATCTCGGCGCGAGCCGAACCGCCGTGCTGCGCAAGATCATTCTGCCGCTGTCTCTGCCGGGGATCGCCTCGGGCTTTACGATGGTCTTCGTGCCGTCGGTCAGTACGTTCTATATCTCCAAAAAGCTCGGCGGCTCGACCTTCTCGCTGATCGGCGACATCATCGAAATGCAGTTCAAGTCCGCCAACAACTATAACCTCGGCGCGGCGCTGTCTCTGATCCTCATGGTGCTGATCCTGCTGTGCATGGCGATCATGAACCGCTTCACCGGCGAAGATGACGACGGAGGTGTGCTGATATGAAACAGAAAATGTCCGGCCTCTCCAAGCTCTATATCGCCCTCATTATCGTGTTTCTGTACGCGCCGATCGTGGTCATGATCATCTTTTCGTTCAACTCCACGGTCAGTACGTCCGTCATCGGCGGCTTTTCCACCCGCTGGTACCGTGCGCTGCTGCACGATACCGGCACGATGAAGGCGCTGACCAACACGCTGCTGCTCGCGGTGACGTCCTCTCTTGTCGCGACGGTCATGGGTACCGCCGCCGCCGTCGGGATCAACGCGATGAAGCGCAAATGGGTCAAGAAAACGACGATGCATGTGACGAATATCCCGATGATGAACCCGGAAATCGTCACCGGTATCTCGATGATGCTGCTGTTCGTCTTCGCGGGCGCGCTGATCCATAAGGACGACGTGCTCGGCTTCGGGACGATGCTGATCGCGCATATCACGTTCAATCTGCCCTACGTCATCCTCTCCGTGCTGCCGAAGCTGCGGCAGATGGATCCGCATCTGCCCGAAGCGGCAATGGACCTCGGCTGTACGCCTTTGCGCGCCTTCTTCAAGGTGACGCTTCCGACAATCAGTACCGGCATCACGACCGGCCTTATGATGTCGTTCACGCTTTCTTTGGACGACTTCGTGATCTCCTATTTCACCCAGGGACCGTCGTTCGAAACGCTGCCGATCCGCATCTTCTCGATGACGAAAAAGCGCGTCACGCCCGATATGTACGCGCTGTCCACCCTCATCTTCGCGGCGATCTTACTGCTGCTGATTTTGCTGAACGTCTCGCAGGTCCGCGGCGAACGCAAGCTGCGCAACAAGCTGGATAAGGGGGGCGCGTCATGAAAAAACTGCTCTTTCTGCTTTTGACGCTCGCCCTGCTCGGCTGTACGGTCTTCGCCGTTTCGGCCTATGAGCACGAGGACTATTACAAGGGCGCGAAGAAGGGCGAGGTGCTCAACGTCTTCAACTGGGGCGAATATATCTCCGACAGCTACGAGGACGGCATGCTCGACGTCAACCGCGAATTCGAACGCCTGACCGGCATCAAGGTCAACTACGTCACGTTTGAAAGCAACGAGGATATGTACGCCAAGATCAAGAACGGCGGCGTCAGCTACGATATCGTCGTCCCGTCGGATTACATGATCGAGCGCATGGTCAGCGAAGGCCTGCTGCAGTCCTTTGACCCGGAGTCGCTGCCAAACTATCACTATATCGACAGCAAGTACAAGAACATGTACTACGATCCGGACAACACCTATTCCGTGCCTTACAACGTCGGTATGGTCGGCCTGATCTACAACACGAAGATGGTCGACGAAACGCCGACAAGCTGGAAGATCATGTGGGACGAAAAATACGCGGGCAAGATCTTGATGATCGACAACCCGCGCGACGCCTTCGCGATTCCGCAAAAGATCCTCGGCTATTCGTTCAACGACCCCGACCTCAAGCAGCTTGACGACGTGGCGCAGATGCTGATCGACCAGAAGCCGCTGCTGCAGGGCTACGTGATGGACGAGGTGTTCAACAAGATGGAAAGCGGAGAAGCGGCCATGGTGCCGTACTACGTCGGCGACTACATCATCATGCACGACATTAACCCCGACCTTGCCTTCGTCTATCCCGAGGAGGGGGTCAACATCTTTGTCGACGCGATGTGCATTCCGCGGACGGCGCAGAACGTGGACGCGGCGCTGAAGTATATCAACTTCATGCTTGACCCGGAAATCGCGCTGACCAACGCGTGGTACATCGGCTACGCTTCGCCGAACACCGCCGTGGTGGAAAACGAGGATTACGCCGACATGGCGGAGAACCAGTATCTCTACCCGGACGACGAGCACATGCCGAACGTCGAATACTTCCATAACCTCCCGCAGGAAACGCTCAACCGCTTCTCCGAATTGTGGAACCAGATCAAGATGGCGGGCGGCACGGACAACAGCGTGTATTTCGGCTTCGGCGTCACGGCGGCCGTGATCGTCTTCTACTTTGTCTACCGCTTCTTCCAAAAGCGCCGCAGGCAGTACTGGTACGACTTTCCCGAGGCCTGAAAACTGTGTAATATGATTAAATAAGAGTGCGTCATTTTGGCGTGCTTTTATTGTTTTTAGCTAAGAATTCACAGTTTGTTTACAAACAGATGTGAAGAATTTGTTAAAATAAGGATGAATTTTTTCGATTCACGATCACAAGGGGGATTTTCCATGAACGAAGACAGCAAGAAATACGGGCAGGAGGCCTATGACATCGTCTGTCACGCCGCGCACAACATCGGCGGACGCCTTCCGGGCTCCGAAAACGAACACAAGTTCCACGACTATATGGCGGGCAAGCTCGAAGAAATCGGCATCAAGCCCATCAAAGAGGAGTTCACCGTCGCGCCCTGCGGCTCGATCGGCGGCATTCCCTACGCGGGCTACGCCGGCATCATCATGAGCGTGCTGGTCTATTTCGCCCTCAGCCTGCCGTCCGTGTGGTTTTTGATCGCCTCGATCGGCGTTCTGTTCACGATCTGGCTGATCTCCGACGTGTTCCTGTATCACACCTGGTTCGACCTGTTCTTCCCGCAGGAGATCTCCCGCAACACCTACGGCGAGCTGCTGCCGGAGGACGGGGAGTATGACTATACGATCATGCTTTCCGCCCACACCGACACGTCCTGGACGTGGAAACACTCCCTGCGCGCCTACCGCTACCGCAACAATCCGCTCTACGGCCTGCTTGCCACCGTCGGCAAGGTCGGCTTCGGCGCAATCTGCTTCTTCTTCCTCGTCGGCGTCTCCGTCGCCATGGCGGTCATCACCGCCGGATCGCTGCTCGGCAAGGACTGGGCGATCCAGACGGTCAACAGCGTCTCGTTCCAGAACTTCCGCTTCTGCCTGCATTTCCTGCCCGTGATCACCGCCATCGGCTGCGTGTTCGTCGGCTGCTGGAACGACCCGCACAAGCGCAACGCCTCCCGCGGCGCGATGGACAACGCGACGGGTATCGCGCTGTCGTATGAAGTGACGAAGTATTTCAAAGAGCACCCCGAAAAGATGCCGAAGCGCTGCCGCATCATCGACATGAACTGCGGCGCCGAGGAAGCCGGTCTGCGCGGCTCGACCGCGTTCGTCCGCGATCACAAGGGCGAAGACATCCTCAAGAACTGCTGGAACATCAACATCGACTCTGTGGCCGACAAGGATTATTTCGAAGTCATCAACGGCGACACCTGGCAGTTCTGCCACTTCGACAAGGATCTCGAGAAGATGTTCATCGACACCTTCCGGGAGAAGGGCATCGAAAGCAAGACCAAGGGCTACGCGATGAAGAACCCCGTCGGCGGCTGCGACAGCACCCCGCTGACCCGCGCGGGCATCAAGTCCGTCACCTTCGCGGCGCAGGTCCCGACCCTGACTTATTACTACCACACCTGGCGCGACCTGCCGGAGCGCTTTGAACCGGAGACGGTCAGCCTCGGCTTCGAGTGCGTCCTTTCGGTCATCGACAAGATCGACAAGTTCCAGCAGGAGCACGGCTTCAACGGCGTCAACAACTGAAAAAAGGCCGCCTGCGGGCGGCTCTTTTTAGTGGCTAGTGGCTAGTGCCTAGTGCCTAGTCTTTTCAACAGCACATTGATTTCACCGGAGGTGAACTTATGCCAACGCCCGAAGCAATCAGAGAGATACTCTTCTCTCTGCAAGACGTTCCTTACCGCGACTTTACCGCGAAGCTTCTCCCGACCGTCGACCCGGCAACCATCATCGGTGTCCGTTCGCCCGCGTTCCATAAGGCGGCGAAGGAGATTTACAAAGCAGGGGAGAACGACGCGTTTTTGCGTCAGCTGCCGCACGGCTATTTTGAGGAAACGAATCTCCACGCCTATCTTGTGTCGCAGGGGAAGGACTTCGACGCCGTGGTGCGCGGCCTTGACGAAATTTTGCCCTATATCGACAACTGGGCGTCGTGCGACTCCATCCGCCCACCGGTGTTCCAAAAGGAGCATGAGCGGCTGTTTCCCGTGTGTCTGCGCTGGCTCGGGAGCGACCTGCCCTATACCGTCCGCTTCGGGATGGAGATGCTGATGACCTACTTCCACGACGACGCCTTCACCCCCGCGTTCAACGACGCCGTCGCCGCCGTGCAGAGCGAGCACTACTATGTGCGGATGATGCAGGCGTGGCACTTCGCAACGGCCCTCGCGAAGCATTGGGACGCGACGCTGCCGGTTCTCACGGAGCGCCGCCTTTCGCCGTGGGTGCACAACAAGACGATCCAGAAGGCAAGAGAAAGTTACCGGATCACGCCGGAACAGAAGGAACGGCTTCGCAAGTTAAGATGAAAAGCAGCTCCGGAAGGAGCTGCTTTTCAGTTTACAGTTTAGCGTTTCGCTGCGCGAAACGTGATGAGACGGCCGTTTCTGCGAAACGACCGTCGTTTGTTTGTATTCCAACTTGCGCAGCAATCATAACTGCCGCGCAGCGGCATCAAAACTTGCTGTGAAACAGCAATCATCACTTGCGAAGCAATCCTCACTCAAAGATACGCTTTCACGTCTCTCTCATAATGTCCGCTGTCCTGGAAGCCGATCTGCGTCTGCTGCCTCTCGCCCCATTTGTAGGCGATATCCTCGAAGCTGTCGGTCTTGACCTTGGCGCGCCAGAAGCCGTCCTTGCTGCCGAAGAGGCACCAGTCGCCGTCCCACATGCCGTGGCCGGTCGCCTTGTAGGTCCAGAGCATCCAGCTGAAATCCGCCTGATTCATTTTCTTGAAGCAATTGTCCCACGTCGTCTTCTTGTGCGGATAGAACTCGCCCATCAAAAGCGGGGTGTTGAGGTACCACATCCGCGTCATCAGCACGTTCCAGCTGAACACGAAGTCGGTCGTCTCATAGAAATGTACCTGATAGACCACATTGGTCCAGCCCTTCACTTGCTTGTGGGGCAGCGCGAACGGCGTCCAGATGCACTCCACGCTGATCGCGTGATTGGGGTCGACGGCGCGGACGGTGTTATACAGGCGGGTGTAGATCTTTTCGTTGTTGATCCGGCGGACAACGCTGTTTTCCGGCACGTCGCACATCGGCTCGTTGAGCAGGTCGTACATCGCGACGGTCGGGTTGTCGCAAAAGCGCGTCGCGATCGCCGCCCAGAGTTCGTCGGTCAGCGCGCGGTAGCGTTCGCCCTGTTCGGTGTCGGCGTAAAGGCCGACGCTGTTGCCCTTGCCGCTGTGCGGGGCGTCGGACTGGTAGCCCACGGCGCCGTGCATGTCAAGGATCACATAGAGCCCACGCTTGCCGCATTCCTCCACGACCCAGTCGAGCCGCGAGAAGTCCCAGTCTCCGTTTTTGTCGAGGATCTTGCGTCCGTTGTCGTCATAATAGAAGTTGCGGAACCAGAAGGGGACGCGCACACAGTTGAAGCCCATCGACTTGATATTGTCGAGATCCCATTCCGTGATGAAGTTGTCCATATAGATGTTCATCAGCTCATAGGCCTTCTCTTCGCCGAAGCGTTCGGTCAGCGTCGTGAGCACCTCGTAATGGTCGCTCGCCTCCTCATAGGGGTTGAGCCAGTCCTCCCAGATCATCCACGCGCCGAGATTGACGCCCTTGAGCTGGATCTTTTCGTTCCGGCGGTTGACAAGGTAGCGTCCCTTCGCCGTGAGGAAGTCGTTCGCGTCGAACGCGTCCGCGTTCGTCGGAACCGTATAGATCGTTGTCGCGGCGGCGGGCAGCACGCACGGCAGCACGAACAGCACGCAAAGCAACCAGATCAGCAGTTTCTTCGTTTTCATCGTCGGTCTCTCCTTTGGTTGGGATACCTCTATTATAATCCAAAACGGAAAAATGTCAATTGCCGCGCAAAGGCGGTTCGTCGTCGTCCCGCAGCCCGTTCGCGCGTTCTTCAAGTTCGCTCTTTTCTTCATACAGAATCCGCAGCACGCGGTTCAGCCGCTGGACTTCGGCCTGGTTGCGCGCGTCGATCGCGCGGCGCAGCCGGGTGCGGTTGAGGGCGATCACGCGCTTCTGGACGTCGATGCAGTGCTGATACTGCCGGTACAGCGCTCCGATTGTGCTGTTCAACAAAAAGACTCCCTTCCGTCCGCCCCGAACAGCAGAGACGAAACCCCGACGGCATACAGCCTGGAAAGCGCGCTCAGCTCGGTCATCATCATCTGCCGCCCGTCCGCCTCCAGTTCGCGCAGCCGCGAAGGGGAGATCCCGGTGGCGCGGTGCACGTCCGAAAAGCTCAGCCGCTTTTGCTGCCGCAGCTGTGTGAGCCTCGTGCCGACAAGGTCGAGCGCTTCGATCGCGAAGGTGCTCTGCCCGGCGTTTTGCAAGGTTGACTTCACCTGTTCACGAAACGGCGGGTCGAAGCGGCAGTCGACGGCGTATTTGAGTTTGTCATAGATCGTTTTATGGCTCTGCTCCAGCCGGCGGTAGACCGTCGAGCGGTCAAGCCCCGTCAGCGCCGCGAGTTCCTCGGCGCTTTTGCCCTGGTACCAGTGCAGCCGGATCAAAAGCCGGTCCTGTTCGCTCAGTTCGTTCTGTATTACGCGGCGCACCAGCTGATCGAGCGCCTTCTTTGCTTCCCGCGTCTGTTTGATCGCGTGCGCGCTTTGCTGCAGCGCGTAGGTCTGCGCTGCGGATTGAATCGATTCTCTCATGGTAACTCCTTTCCGAATGCCCGCCCTGTTGCCCGTTGCCGTATGCGAAATTCCCGAAAAGCACACGAACAAATGTTCGTTTACAGTTTCTATTTTAGTCCTTTTTCGGGCGGTTGTCAACCGCTTTTTTCGGTTTTTCCGACGCCGGAAAGCTAAGTACCGTTTTTCGGAGTTCCGTTTTTCAAGTTGGCTTTAGGTGGAAAGGGTAAGATACCAACAAAAGATTTTTCTGCTTTTTGCCGTCTTTGTTCGTTTCCCTCTTGCTTTTTTTGAACGGTTGGTATAAAATAGAAAAGTCTATGACGCCCGCGCGGGCGAATAATCAGCAAAGGAAGAAACATCTATGGCAAAACAGGAAAAGAGCAAGGCCGAACTCTACCGCGAAGAGAGAAAGGCGAGACTGCAGAAGGCTGCGAAGCGCAATAAGAAAAAGCCCATCAGCCCCGAAACCGGCAAGCGGATCGGCAAGGCGATCGGCGTCATCGTGATCGTCGCCATCATCGCCGCCATCGGCGCGTTCGTCGTGAACTACACCGGCATCATCGAAAAGACCACGACCGCGGTCACCGTCGGCGAGACAAAGGTCTCCCAGGCGGAGTACAGCTATTATAATACTCAGGCCTACAACATGGTTCAGCAGTATGCCTCCTACGGCTATGACGTCGGCTACGACACGTCCACGATGCCCGACCAGCAGACCTACGGCGGCACGTTCGGCGCAATCGAAGGTTTCCCCGAAGATCAGACCCCGACGTGGCTCGACTTCTTCTCCTTCTATGCGGAAAACTCCCTCAAGCAGATCAAGTCCGCCGTCGCGGAAGCCGACAAGCTCGGCCTGAAGCTTGACGACAGCGATTACGAGAGCGTCCAGTCCTCGATCGATTCGATGAAATCCTCCGCGTCGAGCAGCGGCTATTCGCTGAACGCCTATCTGCGCGCCTCGACGGGCAAGGGCGTCAACGAAAAGCTTTATCGCCAGATTCTTGAAGAGCAGGCGCTGTATCAGAAGGTCAGCGACACGAAGACCGACGAGCTGAAAGCCGCCGTCACCGACGACGAAGTGCTGACGGAATTCAACGCGAATATCGAAACCTACGGCGTGGTGTCCTATCGCGCCTATCAGGTCGCGGCCGAACAGGTTGAAGTCGTGGCCGAAACCGACGAAGACGCCGAGGCTGCCGAAACCGACGAGACCTCCGCTCCGACCCTTGAGGTCACCGACGAGACGATGGCCGAAGCGAAGAAGACCGCCGACAAGATTGCCGCCGCGAAGAGCGAGGACGAATACCTTGCCGCCGTGGCCGAAGCCGCCGGCGACAAGAAGTACCTGACCGACGACAGCCTGACGCTGACGAAGGACACGACCAGCGAAACGATCTACAACAACACCAACGATACGGAGCTGTCCTCGTGGCTGTTCTCCGACGAAGCCGTGACCGGCGCGACGAAGGTCGTTGAGGAATCCGGCACGGGCTACACCGTCTACTATGTGGCCGACGCGGCGCATAAGCCGGACGACAGCATGACCTACTCCGTGCGTCATATCCTTGTGAAGTTCCCCGAGGACGACGCTGACACAACCGAAGACGCCGAGACCGCCGACACCGCCGACACCGCCGCGGAAGACACGGCCGATGCGGACGTGACCGTTCCCGCGCTCGACACGAAGGCCTACGACGATGTGAAGATCATCCTTGACGTGGACGGCGATTCCGCGAAGGACAAGGCGACCTACCTCAAGGCACAGAACATCCTGCAGGAATACCTGGACGGCGAACACACCGCCGACGCGTTCGGCGCGCTCGCGAAGAAGTACACCGAAGACAGCAACGGCGATCAGGGCGGTCTGTATGAGGACGTCGCGATCGGCAAGATGGTCAGCGAGTTCGAATCCTGGTGCACCGCGAAGGGCCGCAAGGAAGGCAACGTCGGTATCGTAGAAACGACCTACGGCTACCATGTGATGTATTTCGAAGGCAAGAAGACCGTGCCTTGGGACGACGCTGTGAAGACCGCGCTTGTCTCCACGCAGGTACAGGAATACATGACGGGTCTCGCGCAGGACGAAAGCGTCGCTTTGACTGTCCAGAGCGAACGCGCGATCGAAAAGGTCGAAGCCGCGCTGCTGAAGATGGCGCGCAACGCGATCCGCAACGCCGCCAGGCAGGCGTCGAGCTACTAAGAAAAAAGCCGCCCATCCGGGCGGCTTTTTTAGATTGCAGTGCACAGTGCACAGTGCACAGTCGGGTCGCCCGTCGGGCGATCCATTGTTTTGAAAGGCTTTTTTCTCCGCGCACGCGCGCTTATTCTTACCATTCTTTCATTCTTAGCTTCTTATCATTCTTTATATGTGTGCAAGAGTTGTGCATCTGTTGTGCAAGAGGTGTGCAGGAGTTGTGCAAGAGTTGTGCAAGAGTTGTGCACGAAGAGGTCAAAAAACGCCCCTGCGCCCAGTGTTTCAGCGCGTTCCCAGTTGTGCACTTTTTCGCCTTTTTTTGAAAACACCGGATAAAAACCCTTTGCGTTTCTCGCGCGTATTCTTACCATTCTTTCATTCTTACATTCTTACATTCTTATTTCTTTATATGTGTTCATTCGTTGTTCGTTTGTTGTTCATCCGTTGTTCGTTTGTTGTTCGCCCGTTGTTCATCCGTTGTTCACTTTGAACAGGCGCACAGCCGTTCAACCCGCACGGCGCCTGCGTTTCCGGGCGCTGTTTTGTTGTCCGGTTTTTGACGGTTTGCGTTCGCTTTCGCGGCCGGTCGCTTGCCGCCGCGATACCGCTTCCCGCGCTGCTGTGCACTGCGCACTGTGCACTGTGCACTTAAAAACGACCGCCTTTCGGGCGGTCGTTTTTGTTACGCTTGCAGCTGTTTGATCCACTTCGTGCACAGCGCGTTGATCAGCGACTGCGTCGGATCGGCGGCGATCTTTTTCAGCTGGGCTTCGAACGTCGGGCGCAGCGTTTCGTCCGCCTGATCGAGCAGGTAGTACAGCGTGTCAGTGTACAGGCCCATCATGTCCGAAAAGCTCTTCTTGCCCCAGACGGTGCTGCCGCGGTCGCCTTTGCCGGTGAAGGTCAGCGCTGCTTTGTCCAGCTCCCAGTCCCACGCGAGGACGGGGTAGACCACGAAGGTTTCACCGTTGAGCTTCAGCTCGAACGAGCGGGAATCGCGCTTGGCGAAACGGAGCTTGTCGAGCTTCGCGTTCTTTTCGCGGTTCTCCTTTGTAATCGCCACGTCGGAAAGGATCGAGACGGTCTCGGAATGGTTGCAGGCGACTTTGCCGGGCGTTGCGCCCTCGGCTTTGTCGAAGATCACGACGTCCCATTCGCCCTGCATCTGCTTGGTTGTGAACTTCTGGCGGACGGCCTCGTTGTCATACGCTTCCGGCACGGCGACCGGCCAGCCGTTTTCGTCCCAGAAGATCTGGCGGATCTCCATCGCGGTCTTCGCGTCGACGTCGAGTTCGGCTTTTTCCGCGGCGTCACGGCCGACCTGCAGCTCGCCCTCCACCTTGAAGTAGACCATCGAGTGCGTCGCCATGATCCATTTGCCGTCCGCGGTCTTCAGCACGCTCGGGCTGGCCGTGGAGGCTTTGCCGGCGTTCTTGTAGGAGACGCCGCCGTCGTTGGAGCGGTCAAAGTTGTAACCGGAAAGGAGAATGTCTCCCTTCTGGAACTGGCTGCGGTTCGACAGCGTTTCGAATTTTGAAACGTTGTGTCCGAGCGAATCGAGGTACGGTCCCGCGGGGTTGTCGCTGCGCGCGACGCGCACGCTTGCGTTGCATTCGTCCGCGCCGTAGGTCATCAGCAGGTAGTAGTAATCGCCTTTGCGGACGACTTCCGCGCCCCAGATCAGGCTGCCCTCGTCTTTCGGGAGCGTCGGGACGGCGCCGGGCTTCGCAATCAGCGCGCCGGTGTGGTAGCGGGTCACGCCGTGAACCGTGGAGACGGTCTCTCCCTGCGCGTTGATCGCGCTGTTCTCTTTGAGCAGACCAGTCTGCGGGTCAAGCTCGAGCAGATAAAGCGCGCCGTTGACCTCCGCGCGGCCCCAGACGCCGCCGTAGGCCATGTACATGCCGCCGTCCGCGCTGCGGAACACCGAGGGATGGACGGCGTAGGACGCGTCGTAATGCGCCACGTCCGCTTTCTTTTCGCCGATGGACGGGGCCGTGCCCGCGTTGTAGCCGCAGGTCGAAAAGACAACGCCGACTTCCGTCCACTTCTTGTTCTTGATCGCGTCTTCCAGATTCTTCGTCGCGACGCAGAAGATCGCGGCCTCGTTCGCTTCCTCCGCCTTGGAGACGGCGAAATAGAGGTAATAGGTCTTGCCGACGCGGATGATCTCGGGCGAAAGCACCGCGCGGTTGCTCGTGGCCGAGGAGTAGCGTTTGTCCTTTTCATAGCCGTGCTCGGCGGCCCAGGCCTTGACGCAGTCGAACTGGTCGAAATCGAGCGCGAGCGTGCCGTCGTCGGTCGTGACGGTCTTGAAGTAGTTCGTCTTCGCGGTCCAGTTGATCAGATCGTCGGAGCGGATGACGATGTTGTCCGAGCAGAAGGCGTAGTAGCAGCCGCTCTCCTCGTCAAAGACAATGGCCGGGTCCTTGACGTTGTAGGCGCCGAGGGAGCCAAGATAGGGCGTGTTGTTCGTGACGTCGAGCGACGGCGCCGGCAGGGTGTAGGTTTCGGTCGTCGTTTCCTGGTCCTGCGTGGCTTCGCCCGGCTTGAACGACGCGGTGATCGTCATCTTCTTCGTCACCTTCGTGCGGTACTGCAGCATGGAGACTTCCTTCGTCACGTTTTCGCCGTTGACGGTCAGGCGGCCCAGATCAAAGTAGCCGCGCTCGCTGCG
>CAMZEG010000038.1 GCA_947305635.1 uncultured Clostridia bacterium | reverse complement strand
CCTACAACGCGCGGATCCACGAATACGGCCACACCTGGCAGGTGCTGGTGCTCGGGCCGCTGTTCTGGCTCGTGATCGGCCTGCCGAGCTTCATCTGGTGCCACTGCTTTGAGGGCTACCGGCAAAAGAACCGGATCTCCTATTACACGTTCTACCCCGAAAAATGGGCGAACTACAACGGGCAGAAGGCCACCGGCCTCAAGATGCAGATCCCGGACGACCCGCTGAAGGAACGCTCGGACGATTGAAATTATAATCCCCCGCAGGTTTGCCGGGGGATTCGTTTTTCCGGCAGTTGAAAAGCGCCCGCGTTTCTGTTATAATAGTCGCGGAAAGACCGAAACAGATCCGTTTGAGAAAGGAGGGTCCGTATGCTCGACAACGGCAACGGCCTGCTGTTCAGCCCCGCGGAGCCCTGGCGCAGGGAGAGAAAACGAAAGACGCACAACCTGAATCTTGATTACAACCGGCTCTATGAGGATCAGGTCGCCGAGCGGACCGCGATTCTCAGTGAGATCCTCGGCGAAGTCAACGAGGGCGTCTTTTTGCAGGGCCCCGTCACCTTCCATTACGGCGTCCACACCAGGATCGGCAAAGGGACCTTCATCAACTTCAACTTCACCTGTCAGGACGACACGACCGTCACGATCGGCGAACGCTGCAACTTCGGCCCGAACGTGACGATCGTCACCCCGCTGCACCCGATGGTCGCCGCGGAACGGCGCGCGCTGCTTTGTCCCGACGGTGCAGAACGGCGGCTGTGCTGGGCGAAGCCTGTGCAGATCGGGAACGACTGCTGGCTCGGCGCGAACGTCGTCGTCTGTCCCGGCGTCACGATCGGCGACAACTGCGTGATCGGCGCAGGCAGCGTCGTGACCCGCCCGATTCCGGCCAACTCCTTCGCGGCGGGCAACCCCTGCCGGGTCATCCGCGCGATCACCGAGGCGGATTCGCTTGCCAACAGGCCGGAGATCCTCGGCGACTGCGCCGTCATCGAGCCGAGATAAAAGAAAAGGAGGACAAGCCATGTTTTACTCGTTTCTTCAAAAATGTGTCGCCGTCCTGCTTTCCCTGACGTCAATGCTCTTCACGTCCACCGGCATCCAGCTGGCGGACAGCATGGCAGGACATGATTACCCCCTGATCGCGCCCACAGAAAAAAGCGAAGCAGATGTGCGCGTGATGAGCTTTAACGTACGCAACACAGATCTCAACGGCGTGCCCGCTCCGCTGCGGCGCGACCTCGGCATCCGTGAGATTTTAAGCATCATGCCGGATTCCTTCGGCGTACAGGAGGCGACGATCACGTGGATGGCCGCGCTGCGGGCCAAACTGCCGGCCTACGGGTGCGTGGGCGTCGCGCGCGACAACGGAAAAACCGTTTTCGGCATGGGCGAATACAGCGCCGTATTCTATCTGCGCGAAAAATATAAGCTGCTCGACCACGGCGACTTCTGGCTCAGCGACACGCCGGATGTTCCCTCCTTCGGGCCCGGCGCATCCTACCGGCGTATCTGCACATGGGCGCTGCTGCAAAACAAAGAGACCGGTGAAATCTACGCGCATGTGAACACCCACCTCGACAACGGCTCCAACGAAGCGAGAGAAGCCGGCGCGCGGCAGATCGTGGACTTCATCGAAAGCAAGTTTGTCGACACGCCGGTGGTGTTCACCGCGGATATGAACACGGGCGAAAACAGCAAGACCTATCAAATCATGACCGGCGCGCTGCAGGATGCCCGCTACGCGGCGGCGGACGCCGAAGGCACCGACACCTACCACAACTGCACGCCGGAGGACAAGCCCGTCATCATCCTCGATTATGTGATGTGCTCCAAGGATGCCGCGGTGGACGTGTTCCGCGTGGTAACAGACGGCATCGACGGCCGGTTCGTCTCCGACCATTTTCCGATCTACGCCGATATGCGGTTTGCGACCGGCGGGGAAGCGGCTGTCGAATCTCCGACAGAACCAGACCTCCCTTGACTTTCCGCAAAAAACGCGCTACAATGCAGACAGAACAACAAAAGGAGGAATTCCCATGAACCGCATTCTTGTCGCCTGCTTTTCCGCCGGCGGCGTCACTGCCGCAAGAGCAAAGGAACTCGCCGCGGCCGCCGACGCCGATTACTACGAAATTCAGCCCGCGGCCCCCTACTCTTCGGCCGATCTCAACTGGAGAAATCCCCTCGCCCGCTGCAACCGCGAATGGCTGCGCAAGCAAAAGCCCGCCCTCAGTGATACCGACGCGCCGGTCGCCGATCACGACGTGATCTTTCTCGCGTTCCCGATCTGGTACTACACCGCGCCGCTGATTGTCAACGGCTTTCTTGAACAGTACGACTTCGCCGGCAAAACCATCGTCTGCTTCGCGACGTCCGGCGGCAGCGATATGAAAAAAGTCGCCGCCTCCCTCGCCCCGTCCGCGCCCGGCGCCGATCTCAAAATCGGCTGGATGCTGAACGGCGGCGTCGACGCCGCGGCAGTGGAAGCGCTGCTCGCGTCCCTCGGATGAAAGGAGAAAGACGATGCAAAATTATGATCTCATCATTATCGGGGCGGGTACCTCGGGCGCCTACCTCGCGCAGCGGATGGCCCGCCGCGGCCACAGGGTGCTGGTGATCGAACAGCTCACCCGCGCCAAAGTCGGCACGAAATACGACATCTTCCATATCGAGCGCCGCGAGTTCGACCGGCTGGAGATCCCCCGCCCCGTCGAGGGCGACCCGGCGTGGGCGTTCGAGTTCGAAAAGAACTACAACGCCGACCCGCTGACCCTCTATCCGAAGTGCCAGACGAACCCGATCGTCGGGCTGCATATGCACGAATATACCCTGCTGCTCTGTGAGCGCGCGGAGGAGACCGGCGCCGAGTTCAAGTTCGGCTGCGCGTTCGAAGACTTCCTCTTTGACGACGACGGCAAAATCTGCGGGGTCAAGGCGAAGCAGCGCGGAAGAACCGTCAGCTTCGGCGCAAAAATCGTCGCGGACTGCTCGGGCATGGCGGCGGTCGCAAGGCTCAAGCTCCCCGACGGCTACGGCGTCGAAAACACGCCGCTCACGGACGAGGACATGTTCTACGTCATTTTGCGCTATGTCAAGATCAAGAACCCGGAAGACTACCTTGACGGCTCGACCTTCTGGGCGGCATACAAGGCGTGGATCGCCCCCTGCGCCGACCCGCACGGAGCCATTATCGGCATCGGGGCCTGCCATTCGTTCGACTACGCGGAGCAGGTCTACGCCGAAATGGAAAAGATCGTGCCGCTGCCGGAACACGAGGTGGTGCGGATCGAGCGCGGACGGACCCCCTACACGCGCAATGTCTATTCGATGGTCGCGGACAACTTCTTCGTTTCCGGCGACGCGGGAAATCTGACAAAATCGGTCAACGGAGAAGGCGTCACCAGCGCCATGGTCCAGCTTCAGCTCGGCACCGAGGTGCTCGACCGCGCGCTCAAGCTCGGCGACACCTCGCGCAAGGCGATGTGGGCAGTCAACCGCTATTACAACACGACCCAGGGCGCGGAGTTCGCGATGCTGCGGGCACTGCTTGTCGGCGTCGTCAACGCGGTGAACTTCGACGAGTTCCAGTATGTCTTTGAAAGCGGGATCATCTCCGATGAACTGCTGAATGCGCTGAGCGGGCAGGCGGTCCCGCCGCAGGCGCTCCTTGCCGCGGCAAAGGGTTTCGTCGCCGGCATTGCCAAAAAGAAGCTGCGCACATCGACCGTCAAGGCCGCCGCGCTGGCGCTCAAAAACGCCGTGGAGATCATGACCCACTACAAGCGCTTCCCGGAAACGGAGGACGGCTTCGAGGCATGGTGCGCGAAAGCGGACGAGATTTACGAACGCATTGGGAAGATCAAGTGAAAAAAAGCGCCCTGCGGGGCGCTTTTTTTAGTGGCCAGTGGCTAGTGCCTAGAGGCTAGTGAAAGTCGACAGTCGACAGTCGTTAGTCGTCAGTTGTTAGTCATCAGTCGACAGCAAAAGCAAGGCTCCCCCTCTGGGGGCGCGAGTCTACGGTGGAGACCTCAAAAGGTGCCAACCTTTTGAAGCGCCGACCGAGTTGCGGGTGTCCAGTGGACACCTCGCGCAGCGAAGTAACGACCGACGCGGGAGCGGAGAACGGCAGGCGAGAAAGCTGTCTTTGTGCGCAGCGCAAAGGCTGAGGGGGCGTGCCCTCCTTCCGCGGCGACCTGTTCCCCGCCGCAACGAACCTTTCCCGCGTCCCCTGGTCCCTAGTCCCTGGCCCCTTTCCCCTACCCACAAAAACAGCCGCCCGCAGGCGGCTGTTTTTGTGCTTCGTCATCTCTTGAAGATTGCCAGAATGCTGTGGAAGAATTTGATCAGCCAGGCAAACGGACCGGTGTGGATCTCGCCGCAGTACTTGCAGCGCTGCGAGGCTTTGAGGTCGGCGCCGCAGTCCTTGCAATAGCCGTTGCCGTTGTCGGTGTGGCTCTTTTTCGCAATCGGCTGCGTTTCTTTATGGCTGCCGTCCCGGGTGCAGGTGCGGGTCTGCTGCCCCTCCTGCGTGCAGGTTGGCTGTTTTGTGACCGTCCAGCCGCCCCATGCGTGACCGAGGGCTGCAACCGCTTCCGTCTTGGCATCGCCGCAGGCGGTACAGGTGAAGGTCTTCACGCCCGCCGCCGTGCAGGTCGGCTGTGTGGTCACCGTCCCGCCGTTCCACTGATGCGCCGTCTTGCCGATCACGGTCTGCGCCCGGATCACATCGCCGCAGACGCTGCAGACGACGCCGTCGGTCAGGCCGGTTTCCTTGCAGGTCGCCGCTTTGCCGGGTACGGTCTGCGGGGTGTGCGGCAGCTTGTCAATCGGCTGGGTTTCCAGCGTCACATGGCAGACGGTGCATTCGATATGCTTGCTGCCTGCGACTTTGCAGGTGGCGTTTTGGTCGATGATCCAGTCGGAAGAGACGTGCCGCAGTGCGGTGCCTTCCGCTTCAAAGGTGTGGCTGTCGTTGCTTTCAACTGCGCCGCAGTCCTTGCAGGAATAGTAATAAACCGCGTTCTTTGCGCAGGCGGCGGCCGATTTCAGCGCCGTATCCTTGATCGTTGCGGCTGTATAAGTATGAATGCCGGTCGGATTGATGTCGGTGTTCTCGTTTCGTTTTGCCTGGCATCCGCTGCATTCTTCATGCTTGACGCCCGCCGTGGCGCAGGTTGCCTCAGTATCGACGATCCACTTCCAGTTGTGCGCACCGGTTGCCGGTATCGTTTCCGTGGTATCGCTGAGCGTCGAACCGCAAACAGTGCACGTCACTGTGATTTGTTTGCTGCCTGCTGCGCCGCAGGTCGCCGGCGTCAGAACGGTTTCCGCGGGCGTGCCGGCGGTGTGGTTTCCCGTCGCGGGGATCGCCTGATAGGTCGTATAATCGCAGCGCGAGCAGGTCTCGTAGGCGTCCCAGCCGCCCTCGCCGCAGGTGGGGGTTTTGCCCGCATGCTCGATCAGATCGTGACCAAGAGCTGGGATCTCTGTTGTCGTTTCGCTCACCTTTGCACCGCAGAAGCTGCAATAGGTTGTTTGCAGCATCGTGCCCGCGTTTTCACAACTTGCCGGCGTTTGCACCGTTTCGACCGGCGCAGCAGGCGTATGGGTTTCGCAAGCAGCATTGTAATGGATCTCGGCAGTGTCAAGCGGTTCATTGTGCGCATCGATCCGAAGGGCTTCCCACTGTGCTTCGGTTCCGGCGAAGTAAACGTCCGTCAGTGCGGTGCAGCCTCTGAAGGTGCCGTCATAAATGATCTGCGCAGACGCCGAAATGCTGACGGAAGTCAAGCCGGTGCAGCCCCAAAAGATACCGGTGCAGAAGTTGGCGTCATCCAGGTTGGAAAGGCAGTTCGGAAGTGTCACGTGCGTCAGCCCGGTACAGCCGTAAAATGCGAGGAACTGAATCGTCGTGACGTTCGGCGGTATCGTGACCGAAGTAAGAGAGGTGCAGCCGAAGAACGCGCGCGGGCCGATCAAGGTCAGGCTTTGCGGCAGTGAAACGTCCGTCAAGGAAGTGCAGTCAATAAACAGGTTCTCGCTTAACTGTTCCACGCCCTCTGCTATCGAGACGGTTGTCAGGTTCGTACAGCCTTCAAAAATATACTTTCCAAGTTGTACGCCGCCGGGAATCGAAACCGAACGCAGATTCGTATTTCGGGAGAATGCCATATCCGTGATGGAGGCAGTGTCGTTCTTCACAACCACGTCTGCGCTCTCCGCGGGCAGATTTCTCGCGCTGTAAAGTACGCGGCCGCAGTAGGTGATTCTTCCGTTTTGCGCTGCAGACCACGCGGTACCAGACAGGGCGTCGATCGTTTCTATCTCGATAAGGCTGTCGGGAAACTCTATTTGTGCAAGGTTGGTGCATTGATAAAACGCACGGTCTTTCACCTTCGTTACGCCGTCCGGAATGGAAATCTGTGTCAGGGCTGTGCAGCCGGAAAACGCCTCTGTTTCCACCACAGTCAAACCGGATGGAATTGTGATCTCCGGTAAACTGCTGCAGCCGCTGAAAGCGTAACTACCGAGGCTGACCAATTGCGCCGGCATCGCAACAGAACAAAGCGCCGTGTCACCCTTGAAAGCGTTGCTGCCGATGGTCGTTACGGTGTCCGGCAGCGAAACGGAAAGCAGATTGACGCAGTTGATGAACAGATAGTCCGGTATGTTCGTCACGCCGCTGCCGACCGTTACGCTCGTCACATCCAGCCTCTGCCACGGCGCCAGGGAATACAAGGTGTAGTTGGCGTCATACAGATGATCGTGACCGTATGCCCGAATGGCGCCCGTGCCCGTGATCGTCAGCGCACCGTTTTCGTCGATCGACCAGCCGACGCTCTCTTCCGCTCCTTCCACGCCGCAAAAGCCGGCGTCCGGCGTCTCCGCCGCCGCGGGCAGGGCGAATGCCACAGTGCCGAGGAGCAGCAGCACTGTCAGCAGAATCGACAACAGTCGTTTTGTGGCTTTCATAGGTATCTCTCCTTATTTGGAATCATCATGGCTTGGCGCCGTTTTCATTATAACACCGCTCAAGGGAAAGCGCAAGGGGACGCGCTGTAAAAAGCCGGATTCGCACCGTGAACTGCAGTTTTCGGACAAAAAACCACCCCGCCTCCTGGCGGGATGGTCGCTGTTTTTATGGGGCGTTATTCAATCGCAATGTGCTTGCGTTCGGGCAGCTTTTTGTTTTCCTTCTTCGGGATTTCCAGCTTCAGCACGCCGTTTTCGTACTTCGCCTTGACGTCGGTCTCTTCAATCGCTTCGCCGACGTAGAAGCTTCTCTGCAGCGCGCCGCTGTAGCGCTCGCAGCGGATCACCTTGCCCTGCTTGTCCTTTTTCTCTTCGTCAAGCCCCTTCGCCGCATTGACGGTCAGATAGCCGTCCTGCAGATGCAGCGACAGTTCGTCTTTCGAAAAGCCCGGCAGGTCAATGTCCAGCTCGTAGCGGTCGTCATGCTCGCGCACGTCGGTTTTCATCTCGCGCGCCGCGTGTTTGCCGTACAGCTTGCGGTCGACGTCGTGCATCTCCGGAAACGCGGGGAAGCCGAACCAGTCATCAAACAAAGTCTCTCCAAAAATACTCGGCAACATAAGTCATACCTCCTTTTGATATGTCAATTTGCTTGTCGCCTCGCATCGGAGCGGAGGTCTTTCATTTGATCTTCGTTCCTTTGTTCGCTTATATTATACTCCGATTTTTAGCACTGTCAAGAGGTGAGTGCTAATTTTTTTGTTATTTTTTTATGAATAAATTGTCATGGGATTGTCACATCCTACAGAAACAGCCGCCCCGTTTCCCCGGCGGGCGGCACGGTTCGACCGAATTCTCCCCGGAGCGCGCCCGAAAAAGGCGCCGAAACCGGCTATTTTTCCCGCCGCGCGGGGGCTCGACTTGCAAAAAGCGCCGGTTTTTGGTATAATGGCGGAAAGGGAAGGGAGGCAAACCCATGAAACTGCGAAAACTGACGGCGGTGCTGCTCGTGCTGCTGGCCGTCGTCTCTCTGTTCGCCGGCTGCTTCGAGATCCAGGGCCCCGACGTGCCATACAGCACGACGGGCACAGAGATCACCACGGCCGCGACGACCTCCGCGCCGACGTCCAACGCGCCGACCGAAGAAAAAACAACGTCCCCGCCGACGGAAAACGACACGATTGAAGAGGGCGGCAGCTACACGTCGAAGGACGACGTCGCGCTCTATATCCACACGTTCGGCCATCTGCCGCCGAACTACATCACCAAGAAGCAGGCGCAAGCCCTCGGCTGGAGCGGCGGCAGTCTTGAAAAATTCGCGCCGGGCAAAAGCATCGGCGGCTCCCGCTTCGAAAACTACGAGGGACTGCTCCCGGAAAAGGAGGGGCGGTTCTACACCGAATGCGACATCGACACCCGCGGAAAATCGAAACGCGGGGCGAAGCGGATCGTCTTTTCCAACGACGGGCTGATCTATTACACCGCCGACCACTATAAAACCTTTACGCTGCTGTTCGGGGAGGAAGACAAGTGACCTACATATTTTTGGACGGAGAAAAAATCAGCTCCAACGCCGAGCTGCACGCCGCGTTCGCGGGGGCGCTGGATCTGCCGGAATGGTACGGCGGCAACCTTGACGCGCTGCACGACGTTTTGACCGAGCGCGCCGACCCCGTCGGAATCGTCATTGTCAACGAAGCGCTGCTGCATGAGCACCTCGGCCGCCGCGCCGCCGGGTTCTTCCGGCTGCTGCGCGATCTGCAAAGGGACGACGCCGTGCGCGTCGCGGTGCTGGCGCTGGAGACGCCGGAGCTGTAAGAAGCACAATAATAACGGCTGCCAAAGGGCGGCCGTTTTTTGCTGAAAAAAGTTTTGGGTTTTTTATGTAAGGTTTCGCGATTTCCGACATATATAAGTGAAATCAAAAAAACCGAAAGGAGATTTTACCCATGAAAAAACGAATCCTGTTTTTGTTCACTCTCGCGTTTGCGCTCTGCGCGTGCTGTCTGTTCGCCTCGGCAAAGACGTTTGAGACCCGCACCGTCGACCATGTGGTCTACATCTTCTATCCGGCAACCGAAGAACTGCCGGAACGTTGCTCGGTAATGAGCCTCTTCGACAGCGAGGAAGCCATGCAGGGCGTGACCGAGCTCACGATCCCCGCCGAGATCGACGGCGTGCCCGTCACGTCGATTTTTAAGGACACCCGCCTCAGCTATATCGACGCCGAGGTGGAGACCGTCCATCTGCCCGACACGCTGCAATCGATCAGTCTGGACGCGTTCAAGAGTATGCGCTCGCTGAAGGAAATCGAGATCCCGTCTTCGGTCACAGCCATCGGCCAGCGCGCGTTCCTTGGCTGCACGGGGCTGACGGAAATCACCCTGCCGGACGGTCTCATCGGTCTCGGCAAGGGCTGCTTCAAGGACTGCAAAAACCTTGCGCAGGTGCAGTATTCCGGCGACAAACTGGAAAAAATCGGCGATTATGCCTTCGCGCGGTGCGGCAAGCTGGAAACGCTCCCCCTGCCCGCGTCGCTGCAATCGATCGGCCGCAATGCGTTTTACCGCACCGGCATCAAATCCGTCCGTATTCCCGGCGGATGCGTCCTCGGCACTTCCGCGTTCCAATCGGCGACCAAGCTGAAAAAGGTCGTCTTTGAAGACCGCACGGGCAAAGACGCCTATTATATCGGTCCCAACGCCTTTTCGGGCTGCTCCAAACTGTTGAAGGTCTATTTTCCGAAGGAAACCGCGCCGTTCCAGATCCCCACCACTGCCTTTGCCGGCTGCGCAAAGCTGAAAGGCGTGTACCGCACAAGTCAGGTGACGGCAATCGGCGCGCAGGCATTCTACGGCTGCAAGTCTCTGACCTCCTTCACCGTGTCCGAAGGAATCACCTCCATCGGCACCTATGCGTTCGAAAACTGCACCGGCCTCAAAAAGCTGCGCGTGCTTGCAACGTCGTCCGCCTTTTTGACCGCGAAGAAGCAAAACGCCGCGTTCCTGCAGACCATGCCCGCAGGCTGCAAGGTCTATGTGAAGACAGCAGCGATGAAGCAAGCCTTTGTCAACGCCGGCTGCACGAACAAGATCATCGTCAAAGCCAACCTCAAGTAACCCCCTCCTCTCTTTCCCCATATAGACAGCCCCGCCGGTTCGTCCGGTGGGGCTGTCGCTGTTCTTTTCGTGTTTGGAGGGATCAAACGCTTTGTGTTGCCTCGTTCTGTTCCGGCGTCGTCGTTGCCTGTACAGCGTCGGCGCCTTTTTGACACCGCCTGTTGTGTATTGCGCACAACGCGCAGGCAAGGCCGAAGAAAATACCGCTCAACGCCAGGATAACTGCGACGAGAAGTAAGACCCCGGTTACAGCATTGTAGGGCTTATCCTTGAACAAGGTTTCCCAAAGCTGGTGGCTGTTCAAAAACGGATACGGATAAAAATGTACAATGGCTCCGCGCACAACAGAAAACGCAAAATAGCCAAGCGGATAAATCAGGCACAGCAGAGCCGTTTTCACTGTTTTCAGTTTTTGATTTGACAACGGGAAGAACCAAAACGCCGTGAAGCAGAACGGGACTACCATATGCGCCCAGATGTTGACCACATTGGAAAACCAGATTCCCTTCTCCATCGGGAAACTTGCCGAAGCAAAGGGCAGAAGCACCGCACAGTAGATAATGCCCGTGACAAGAATGTTCAGCGTGACAGCGCAGCGCAAGGTTTCGTTATGTGTAAACCGGTAGAGTTTTTGGTTGCCAAGCAGGCCAAAAGCGAAAAGGATCAAAAACACATCAACAAAGATATTCGATTGGTTTGTGAAATAATAAAGGAATGTTGCACCGTTGATATCGTTTGTAATCACTTTATTTTCAATCAGGTAGTCCATATGCGGGCGCAAGATATTTTCATAGCTGACTATATGGTGCGCAAGCAGTAATAATCCGAACACACCGAAAGCAAAAGCAAGCAATGCAATAACCGGACGTTTTTTTGTTTGTTCCATGTTGAGGTTCCTCCTTCTTTACGGGTCTACCCATACCAAACTGAGTCTATTTTTCAATAAGTCGAAGAAAAAAGTCAATCCTTATTATGAAAGCGCTTTCACGCATGTATGTGCATCGTTCCTCGGGTTGAATCTTTGCGCCAACCAGCCATCGTTTTTTTTAATGTTTCCCGACTGAACCGAACACAAACGTGTATGGATCGGGCTTGCCGAGCGTCTTGCTGTCGGTTTCGTCGATCATCAGGACGATTTTGAGGAACGTCTGGATCTGCTCGTACATCAGGTCGATGCTGAATTTGTCCATCTGGTGGTCGTCCGCGACGGCGGTCAGGTAGTCCGGCGCGGTGACCAGCGCGATCTGCGGGATGCCGACGTTCATCAGCGGCTGCCCTTCGCCGAAATGCAGAATGTTGTGCCCGCGCAGCGTCACCGTGCGCACCAGCGTGCGGCCCTCGAGCGCCTTGTAGTAGATCTCGTCCAGTACACGGTTGCCGGTGTAGACGATCTCGATGTCGATCGGGTTCGTTTCGGTGTAGACCCCGTCTTTGTCCTTCCATTCGCGGCAGCCGAGGTGCTCCACCGCCACGCCGGCGACCGCCTTGATGTGTCCTCCCTTGCCGTCCCACATGTCGCGGTGGTTCTTGAGCCATTTGCTCGTCGCCTGAATGTCGTTCTGCTTGAACGCGGGGAGACGGAAGTGCCCCGTCACGAAGACGAAGATCACGCTGCGCTCCAGCTCGACGTCCTTGAGGTAGTCCATCATTGCGAGCAGGGCGATCGGGCCGTTCTCTTCAACGCAGTTGACGCCGTCGGTGTGGGTGTTGACGATGATCGCTTCGGTCGGGTTCTTGCCGCGCTTGACGCAGTAGAACGATTCGCTGGACGCGTTCTTTTCCCGCTTGGCTTCGAGCACAAGGGTGACTTTGTCCTTGTTGCGCGCCGCTTCGCGCAGCTTTTCTCCCTCCTCCTCGCAGACCCAGAGCGCCGGCAGACCCTGATAATCCTGAATGAACGGGAGATACTGGCCCTTGACCATGCCGCGGCTCATGCCCTTCCAGATACAGATCACGGCTTTGACGCCCGCCGCCTTTGCCACCTGCAGAAACGGGACGTTGACGAACGACGTCGCCACGGGGCCTTTATAGAACGCGGGGATGTTCGTCCCGCCGGGGTAGGCGTTCCGTTGGTTGAACGCGATGCCGCTGGGGATCTTGCCGAGGTCGCTGACCGTGACAAGGGCGATCTTGCCGCGGGCGTGGAGATAATTGACGTGCTTGCCGACCACTTCGACTACTTCGCCCGTGACGCCGAGCGGCCCCGTCTCGCCGGAATACGGCCACGCGCTGGAAACCTCGACGGGTTCGTCGCGGTTGATCCGGTGGATCGTGATGGAGCTGCGCAGCTCCTTCCAGCGGTCAAAGGAATACAGGTCGCTGTAGACCTGATAGCCCATGTCCTGCGTCTGCTGCTTCAAAAACGCGACAAAGTCGCGCTGGCCGCCGCTGCCCGTCAGCCGCAGGCCGAAGGCGTTCATGCGGTTCATGTTTTCGAGCACCTGCTCTTTTTTCATCAGTTGTTCCGGATTGAATTCCATGTCTGCCAGCCATCCTTTCCGTTGTGTGATTTTGTCAAGTTTTGCCGGGTCGTACCCGGCGCAGTCCGCCGGTTCAGCCGCGCAGGAAGCGCCGCGCCTCCCGCCGCCAGTCGAACGGTTCATTTGTCTCGTAAAGATTACCCGGGTTATAGCCCACGCAGCCGTTTTTGTCGAACGCGGGATAGTACGCCGCCGTTTGCCGTTCGGCGTTTGCGGGGTTCTTTTCGAGGATCTCCCGCGCCCAGGCCGTGTGGCGGCGAATCAGGTCACGGTCCAGACGGCCGTCGCCGTGGCCGCACCAGAGCGTATAGCCCTCGGTCATTTCATAAAGCCGGTCGCCGATCGGCGGAAACGTCGCGAGCGGCAGCGCGCAGAAGGTGTGCATCGGCAGCACCGGGCACACGGCGTCGCCGAGAAACGCCAGCTTGTTTTCGTCGTCGAAAAAGACCGTGCTGCCGATCGTATGCGCCGGGACCGGGACCGTCCGCACCGTCCGCCCGCCGAGGTCGAACGCCGCGTTTTCTTCGAACGGCGTCCACACCGTTTCGCGGATATCGCCGCGGATATTCCGTTTCCGGATCCCCTGCTTTTTCATCCGGTTCGACAGGAGTTTGCGGCGGAAGACGCGCAGGTTCTGTCCGCGCCAAAGGCGTCCGGTTTCCGCCGCCGGGACAAGGATCTCGCCGAACTGGTGGCCGCCGCCGGCGTGATCGCCGTGCGCGTGGGTCACCGCGACGGTCAGCGGCAGATCGGTCAGGCTCTGAACCAGCGACCGGAGATCGCCCGTCCCGATGGAGCAGTCGATCAGCAGCGCGCGCTCGCTGCCGCAAAGCAGGTAGCAGTTGTCGCGCCCGCATTCATCGATCCGCCAGGTCTTCGGCGCGATTTGTTCCACTGTATAGATATCCGTCTTCATCCGAGAAAATACCGCTTCGCGTTTTCGAACGAAACGCCTTTGATGATCGTTGCGAGCGCGGCGTCGTCCGCGGGATAAAGGCCCTGCTCCACCCATTCGCCGACAAGACCGCAGAGGATCCGGCGGAAGTATTCGTGCCGCGGGTAGGACAAAAACGACCGCGAGTCGGTCACCATTCCGACGAAACAGCCGAGCACGCCGAGGTTGCCCAGCGCGCGCAGCTGGGCGCGCATCCCGTCGATATGGTCGTTGAACCACCACGCGGAGCCGAACTGGACCTTGCCCTGCGCTTCGTCTGACTGGAAGTTGCCGCACATGCTGCCGAGGACGGCGTTGTCCTGCGGGTTGAGGTTGAAGAGGATCGTCTTCGGCAAACTGCCGTCTTTGTCGAGCGTATCGAGCAGGCGGGAGAGACCCCGCGCCTGCCGCGGGTCGTCGATCGAATCGAAGCCCGTGTCCGGGCCGAGCGCACGAAACATGCGCGTGTTATTGTTGCGCATCGCGCCGAGGTGCAATTCCATCGCGAGGTGCTTTTCGGCGTAAAGTTTTCCGAGGAAGCAAAGCAGCGCGAAGTGGTAGGCGTCGATCTCCCCCTGCGTCAGCGGTTCTTCGCGCAGCGCCTTTTGGAAGATCGCGTCAAGCGCGGCGTCGTCCAGCGGGGCGTACACCACCGAAGCGACCGCCTGGTCGGACGCGACGCAGCCCATCGAAAGGAAGAAGTCGAGCCGGCTGCGCAGCGCCGCCTTGAGGTCGGCGAGCGACGCGACGGGCATAGACGCCGCCTTGGAAAGAGACGCGACCCACGCGGCAAAGCTGGGGTTCTCGATCGCGATCGCCTTGTCCGGGCGGAACGCCGGGAGGACGGGAATCTCGAAGCCGCTGTCCTTGATCTTCTGGTGCCATTCGAGCGAATCCGCCGGGTCGTCGGTCGTGCACAGCGCGAAGACGTTCGAGCGCCGGATCAGCGACTGCGGGCGGAAGTCGCCCTTGGCGATCACGCGCTTTGTCTCGTCCCAGATCTCCTTTGCCGTCGCGGGAGAAAGGACGGTCGTGATCCCGAAATAGCGCTGCAGCTCCAGGTGGCTCCAATGAAACAGCGGGTTGCCGATGGCGAGCGAGAGCGTCTTCGCGAAGGCGCAGAACTTGTCGAACGGATCCGCGTCGCCGGTAATCAGATTTTCGGGCACGCCGGCGCAGCGCATCGCGCGCCATTTGTAGTGGTCGCCGGTCAGCCAGAGTTCATAGAGGTCGGCGGCCGGTTTGTTTTCGTAAATCTCCCTTGCGCTGAGGTGGCAGTGCCAGTCGAAGATCGGCTGTTTCGCCGCCACGTCGTGATACAGCGTTTTTGCCGTTTCGGTCGTCAGCAGAAAGTTTTCGTTCATGAAGGTTTGCATGGGGGTCACCTGCTTTCATAATCTGCCCTCATTTTAGCCCATTCCGGCGCGAAAGTCAATGAAAATGAATAAAACTTGACTTTGCGGGAAAATGCGCGTAAACTGAAACCAGCCGGAAACGAAAGGAGCGTCCCCATGAACCAGTTGCTCGCCTTTTTGAAAGACCGCCGCGCCCACCTCGGCGCGCTGGTGCTCGCCGTGTTGATGAGCCTGTCTTTGTACACGCCGGAGGAGATCGAGATCACCGGCGTCCCCGCCCGTGCGCCGGGTTCCGTGCGCGTCGTTTCGTTCAACGTGCGCTGCAAGGACGACATCTACGGCAAGGTGAAATCCCGCGCCGCGTTCGTCGCGGAAACGCTCAACGCCTACGCGCCCGACTCCTTCGGCGTGCAGGAGGCGACAAAGGAGTGGCTCCGTCTCCTCGACGCCGCGCTCGGCGACCGCTACGATCATGTCGGCGAGCCGCGCAACAATGCGTCCGGCACGGAATACAGCGCCGTCTATTACGACAAAACGGTCTATGATCTGCTGGATTCCGGCACGCTCTGGCTGAGCGAAACGCCCGAAAAGCCCGGCAGCAAAAGCTTTTAC
>CAMZEG010000037.1 GCA_947305635.1 uncultured Clostridia bacterium | reverse complement strand
CCTTGGAGCGGCGCGCAATTTCGACCGCTGCGCCATTGCCGCCTCGCTGCATCGTGCGCCGGACGCGCTTCGGCGGCAATGCTGCCAGTTCCGCCACGCCGACGTATCTTTATTTATGTACCGAAATTATAACGATTCTTGCTTTTCTTGTCAAGCCCTTCTTCTACAATCACAAAAGAAAAAGGTTGCCACGCTTAGTAACGTGGCAATCCATATCTTTCATCCGTATTTGCGCAGGAGAGCTTCGTATTCCTCGTTGGTGATCTCGATCGCGTGTCCGTGCTTGAACCCGTAGGGGAACGAAAACGCTTCGTCCGCGCGTGTAAACGTCACGGAACCGACATGCTCCGACAAAAAGGGGACGTAGCCCATCTTTTCCTTTTCGCAGCCGAAAAAGTCGAGCATCAGACACCATCTGCCGTCCGGCAGGACAAGCGTTGTCGGCGCTTCGTAGGCGCCGGGCTGCGGCAGCGCTTCCATCAACCGCCGGAACGATTCGTCGTTTTGATACGGCCCGTACATGTTGTCGGACGTCGCGTGGAGGTTCATCGAGGGGTTGCTGCTGTTTTTGTAAAAGAGGTGATAGACGCCGTCGTGCTTTACAAGATGCGAATCGAGGATCTCGTTCTCTTTTGTAAAAAACAGTCTTGGTTCGGTAAACGTGCGGAAATCCTTCGTTGCGCAGCAGTAGATCGACATGTGATTGAAATCGTCTTCATGCACGGTGGAACCCCAGTGGATCAGGTATTCTTCGTTATTCTCGTCGTAGAACACCTCCGGCGCCCAAAGGCAACCGAAGTCATTCCGGCCTAAGAAGACCAGTTCCTGATCGGAAAACGAGAACAGATCGTCGCTGCGCCATAGGGACAGATATTTGCTGCCGCAGTGGTTCAGCTGCTTCCAGTCGACGTTATGGTTCTCGTCCATGTGCCGCACGATGCAAAGGTCAGTGGCAATCAGTACGAACCCGCCTTCATTCAGCCGCACGATCTCGATATCGCGGCAGCCGCCGTCGCCCTTGTCGCAGGTGAGGATCGGTCTGCCGCCGTTCAGCGCCTGCCAATGGTAACCGTCGCCGCTGACGGCGAAATGCACCTGCTCGCCGTCAACGGTCAGCTTTTCGCGAAAGTGTACAAACAGGTACGGCATGGCTTATTCTGCGCGCGGCACGCCGTAATGGACGTCCACTGACTTTCTAAACAAATGATAGTCATATTCCGGCCGCCACTGGTCGCCGAGCGTGGTGTTTGTCTTGAACGTGTCTTCGTCGGCTTCCACGTTCATCGCGTCGACGCCCTTGACTTCGCCGTCCTCTTTGTAGCAGGTATCCCAGAACGCGTGGTGTCCGATATGCGTCACGGACGCGGGAATATACATGTAACCGAGCGCCTGATCATAGGTGAACGCGTCCGAACCGATGTATTCCAGTCCGTTCGGCAGGGAAGGATAGACGGAAGTGAACCTGTCGATCGCCGCGGCGGTCGTGTCGTCGACCGCGCCGTCACAGGTATAGCTGTAGATGTTCTGCAGCACCGTGTTCTTGAACACGGCGAACGTCTCAATCGTCTTGAGGCCTTCCGGCAGATAGAGATCGACGATGTTCGAATAGTTCAGCGAAAGCTCGCCGAGCGTCGTCACGGTCGACGGCACAACGTAGGTGCGCGTCTCCTTGTTGTATTTTGCAAGGAATGCTTCGTCATACGTTTCCGTCGTGCCCCAAAGCTCTTCCATCGGCTTGCCGTCGTCGTCCTTGAGATCGGTATAGCCGAACTGTTCGCGCAGATACTTGTCGTGGTCGATCGGGTAGCAGATCAGCGTCGTCTTGTCCTTGTCGTACAACACGCCGTCGATGTCGCAGTACGCTTCGTTCTCCGGGTCGACCTTGATATTGCGCAGCGCCCAGCAGCTGTAGAACGTTTTGCCGTCGATCTGTTTGACATTTTTGCCGATGGTGATATCCGTGATCTTTTCATCGCAGTTGAACGCGAACTCGCGCAGCATGGTGATTGGCTTTGCGTCTTCCGTTTCGGCGTTTTCAATCGTCAGCGTTGTAATGTTGCCCGGGTTGGAAAACTTGACCAGTTCATAGGTGCCGTCTTCCAGCGCTTCGTACTTATAGGTTTCGTTGTGCACGGCGCGCAGACTGAAGTAGATGGCAAGCCCGATCGCGATCAGCAGCACGATCACGACAAGCACTTTCTTTTGCTTGTAATTCTTGATCGTTTTGCCGATGCGCGGTTCCTGCAGGCCTTCGATATGATAGGTCCAGATCTCGTCTTCCGGAATATCAAGCGTATAATCGAGCGATTGCGCGGCGCTTTCCTTTGCTTCCTTCGCAAGGAAATCTTCTTGGTTCTTGACCTTATTTTCCTTCTTGCTCATGTCAGCACCTCCTCCGGCACTTCGTCAACAGGCACATCGTCTGTGACCGCTTCCTCAGCGTCCTCGTCCTCCGTTTGTATTCCGCGCTCCGCTTCCAGCTGTTTGCGCGTGACTTCCTCGCGGCGGCGCAGGACCTCAATGACCTTGAACTGTTTGTCGTCGGTGTAATCCCAGAACAGGAAGGGGATTGCCATTAAAAGATAACCGATACTGTCGATGATGAGCGGGATAACGATGATTTTGACACGCGTGGCGTCGAGAAAGAGAACGTCCCAGTTGCTGTTGAAACCGTATTTCAAAAGCAGCAGCGGGATGATCAGGCTGACAAAGGAGACGATTGGCCCGGTGAACCAGCCGAACACGCCCGAAAAGCTTTCGAGACGCTCGCCGGAAAGATACATCTGATAGTCGTTGATACGCACGTCCATATCGTGCTGCGCCGTAACAGGTACGGTTTTGCAAATCTCCATGAGAATCAGCACCACGACGCAGATCGTACCGCAGAGCATCAGCTTTTCGCGGCAGAACAGCATCGCGCAGACGATGATCAGGTTGCCGATGCCGCGCGACAGCTGGAAGAAGATCATCAGATGTTTATACTTGAACCGTTTCAGGAAGTAGGGCGACAGCAGATCGGGCGGCGTACCGGCGAAGGACACCAGTGCTACGATCAGACTGTAGGTCAGACCGCTCAGGCGGAAGGTGTACAGATAGAGGATCGTCGTGATGCCGAGCATGCCGTTGCCGAGGGAGTCGAGCAGGCCGTAGATCGTGTTGATCCATTTGTACTTGTTGCCCATAACGCCGAACATGCCGTCCCAGAAGTTGATCTGCACCTTCTTTTCCAGCGGCGGCTGCGGGATACGCTCCTTGACGCGGCCGGCAAAGACGATCGTCAGCACGGCGAACGTGATGAACGTGATGGGGATGACATAGCGGAACATGTTGATGTCCGCCCACTTGTAGCGCAGCATGCCGATAAAGACCGGCAGAATAATCGCCAGAATCGAGTTGAAGATATGCGAAATCTTGATCGGGTAGGAACGGACCAGAATGCGTTCGCGGACATTCGGGCTGATGTTCATCGCGGCGGCTTCCATCTGCTGGCCGAAGCCGAACATGTTGTAGATCGCGAACAGTAGATTGGCGACCCAAACGCGCGTGACGACGTCGGGAATGTTATAGAACGGCAGCCAGCCGATCAGCACGACCATGATGCTCTTCGGGATGAAGTCGGAATACAGGCAGTACTTATAACGGCCGAACTTCGGCACCAGATGCTTGCGCCAGAAGATGTTGCGGAAGCCGACATAGCCGTTATAGAAGATGTGCGTGCCGAGTATCTTGAACGCCGAGGCGCAGGAGATGCCCTCCAGCGAGTTCAGATAGGTCACGAAGCGCCCGCTCTGGTTGAACAGCTGCGACGGGTCGAAGATGATCAGCGAAAGACCGACCAGCACCATGGATATATACACGATGTTCAGCTTTCGCTCCGTTTTCTTCGGCAGAATACCGAGGTTGTCGCAGACGAACCACCAGATCAGCGTCCAGATATAGCCCAGAGGCATGTTGATGATGTTGATGACCGAGAACGTCAGGTACGGCAGCTTGTAATGGTACATCATCAGGTAGCAGGACGCCGCGAACGCGATATACTCCAGCGTCTTGGATCCCGCATAGTTGCTGCCGACCGAGATCACAACGTCCTTGTATTCCTTATAGGGGACGTATTTTCCCGGGGCTGGTGTGCTCCAATGGTCCTTGATCTCGTGAAAAAGCCATTTGACTTTTGAGCCGAGGCCTTTGCCGTCACTCATAGAACGCACTTCCTTCCTGTTTTATCCCTTCTAATATAGAGTATTTTCAACAAAATGTCAAGGGCAAAACGCTTAGGATTTATGAATAATTACAGTCGGTGCAAAGAAAAACCCCCGCATAAAAAGCGGGGGATGAATGGGAGAATTGTTATTTGAGCAAAACCTTTGTCGGCGCGCTCCAGTCGGAATACACCTTGTGGTTGCCGACTTTGTGATAGGTGCGAATCTTCAGATTACAGGTTGCGCCCTTGAAATTGTCAACGGTGACATAGGTCTGCTTCGTGTCGCGGACGCGGATCGTCTGAACGCCCTTTGTGAACGCGGCGTTGCGCGCGAGCTTCAGCTCATAGCCGTCCGTATCTTTTGTTTGCCGCTTCCAGCTGACGATCAGCTTTCCGCCCGTTGTCTGGACGCTCATGATCGACGTACCCTTCGGCACGATTTTGAACAGTTTCGTGAGTGTGCCGCTGTAAATGCCTTTCAGATGGACGGTTACGGTCGCCGTGCCGATCTTTATGTTGTTTTTGTATTTCACGGTGTAATACTTCGCGGGAATCGTTTTTCCTTTGGTATCGATAACCTTGACTTTCGGCGTTTTGGCTTTTCCGTTGTAGACGAAGCTGTTCGCGGTCAGCTTGATCTTTTTCGGCGCAGCGATCGCGGTATACGCAAGCTCCTGTCCGCAGATCGTGCAGGTGACGACGCGCGCGCCCTGCTGATCGGCCGTTGCTTTTGTCAGCGTCACTTTCTTCGCGTGACCGTTATACTCGGCGGGGAGCACGGCGGTGGTCAGTTCGGTCAGCCAGCTGTTGCCGCTTCTTCTGCGCGCCGAAAGGGGATTGATGATCACGGAATAGGTGCTTTCCACCTTTACTTCTCCCTCGGGCTGGCTGACGGAGCCCGTGTCGCTGATCACATAGCCCATGTTGTTCTCCATCCCGAGATAGAGCATGGTATGGCCGGGAAAATACAGCATGGTACCCGCAGGCAGTTTGGAGAGCAGAGAGAGCTTCTGCTCGTCTGTCATGCCGGAAATGTCGATCTTCGTGTTCGGCACATTCTGCTGCCAGTTGGTGTTGCGCGGGAGGTCGAGACCGAAGCAGCGGTAAACGGCGCGGTTATACAGCGAACAGTCCATTGCGCCCATCGTGCCGGCCCAGCCGTAGGTGTTGCCGAGGCATTTTAACGCGACGGTCAAAAGATTCGCCTGCGTCAGCGGGAGATAGCCGACGGACACGTCGGAATGCTGCGGCAGAAACGCCATCTGCTTCGAATACGTGCCGTCCGCGTTACGCGTCGGCAGATAGACCGTATAGCTGTTCCAGCCGTTGCGTTCGCCGATGTTCTGCGGGATCTTGTCCGGTTCCACAAGCTTCAGCACTGTGCCGATCGTCAGTTTCACGCGGGAGATCGACGGCACCCTGCGCGAAGGCTCCGTGGTGATCTGGTCGGCGGTCACAACGATGAAATCCTTCGCCGACGTCTTTACCTGGAACGCGTCTTTCCATGTCTGGCGGTCAGGGCAAATGGCGACATGCTCGGCGTCGACCCAGCCGGACAGATGGCTGCTCAGGCCCCAATAGAAGGTTTTACCGCGGAAGGTGCAGACCTGCTTGATCAAAAACGGCTCGTTGATCCGCAGCTCGCTGAGCTGGAACTCGCTGTCGGGGTCTGTCGCGCTGTAGCCGATCGCCGTATCCGTCGGAATCGCGTAGATGCCCGTGTGCGTCGTACAGATCGCGTAGCGGAACAGCTGCGCGCCCTGCCACGCGGTGCTTTTCATCGCCGTAAGGATCTCGTCGTAGAACGCGTCCTTTTTCAGCTGCTGCCCGTCGATATATAGATCGCGCGCCGGCTTATCGTTTTCGGTGCTTCGGATCAGGCTGTTCAGCAGCGCTGTTCCGTCATAGCTGCGTTCGATCTCAAACAGGTTGACACGGTATGTGTCCTTTCCGACCTCGCCAGCCTTGTTGTAGCCGTCGATCTGCGCGCTTGTCATCAGGACGCGATCGGGGTCGTCCGCTTTCTTAGCCCAGTAGTCCGCGCTGCACATCGCCTCGGTGACGCCGCTGAAATACTGGATATTCCCGGCGGCAAACGCGGTTGCGGCCAGAGACCACAGACAAAACAGAACCAGTGTGATTGCAATCAACTTTTTCATCATTTGTTGCCTCCATGTTGAAAAATCTACTGCATTGTAGCATAATTTTCCCTGTTTTGTCAAACCGAGCCGTTCGAAACGGTTCTCGCGACGGGCTTTTTCACATAATTGTTGAAATCTCCATTGACAAATTCCGCATGAGAAATTACAATAGAACTGCAAAGAAAGGAGAGATACCCAATGGAAAACAATCCACTGACCAAAAAGCGCTCCGGCTTTTCGATGTGGCTGCTCGTCTGGGGCCTCGGCCTCGCGGGACAGATCTGCTGGAACATGGAAAACCAATGGTTCAACACCTTTGTTTACGCAAAAATCGGGAAAGACCCGTCGATCATCACGGGCATGCTGATCTGCTCCGCGGCGGCAACGACCTTTTCCACGTTCTTCTTCGGGACCTGGGCGGACCGTACCGGCAAGCGGCGCACCTTCATTTCATGGGGCTATGTGCTCTGGGGCATCTTCACGATCGCGTTCGGCCTGACCCAGTTTATCAGCAAGGAGTTGTATCTTTTGATGGCTGTTTCCGTCGTGCTCGCGGACACCGTGATGAGCTTCTTCGGCTCGATGGGTAACGACGCTGGCTTCAACACATGGATGAACGACATTATGACCGACAAGAACCGCGGCGGAATCGGCGCGGCGCTGGCGACCCAGCCGGTGCTCGGCACGATCCTCGGTACCGTCGTCGGCGGTATCCTGGTCGGCGAAAACGACAACTACATGCTGCTCTTCGTCGTGATGGGCGTTTTCGTAATCATTTTCGGCTTCCTGTCGATGTTGACGCTGAATAAGAACGACGACGTGACGCCGCATAAGGACGGCAGCTTCTGGCACCAGTTTTTGTCCGTCTTCAACTTCAAGCGGTTCTTCTCGCTGAAGGAGCTTGTGCTTGTCCATGTCGCTATCGCGATCTTCTTCATCGGCTTCAACGTGTATTTCGCCTATATCGGCAACTACCTGATCTATTATCTCGGCTACACCGCCGATATGATGGGCATCATCGAAGCCGTTCCGCTGGTTCTCGCAATGCTGACCGCGATCCCGATCGGCATTCTGATCAACAAGAACAAGCACCCCTATATCGCCATCGCGTCGATCATCATCAACATCATCGGCCTGATCATCCTGTTTCCGATCAAGGCTTCGTCTATTGATTCGAGCGTGATCTTCAACGCGCGCATCTGGATCGGTATCTTTGTCGTCGGCGTCGGTTATGTCGGCATTCTTCAGACGACGAAAGTCTGGGCAAAACAGCTGTATCCGTCCAACTCGAAAGGTCAGTTTGAGGGAATCTGGATCCTCTTCTTCGTGCTGATCCCGATGATCGGCGGTTCGCTGATCGGACAGGCCGTCGTCAAAACGAGCGGCGAAACCTTCCTTGAGGAAGCCAGCGGCCAGATGCAGTACGTTCCGAACGGAAACATCTTCATCGTCGGCGCCGCCGTGATCGCCCTGTCGCTGATCCCGATCCTCTTGACGATCAAGTATCACAAAGCGCGCGCCCTGCAAGAAGCGTCCGAAGAATCGGCCGCGTAATATAAAAAAATGATATCCCGTTGCAGCCGCAGCGGGATTTTTTGCTGACATGTTTTTGTTCTATGCTGCATATTCTGTTACAAAACAGCCGCGTATCCCGGCGGCGGACATAAAGGAGCTTGGCAGCATGGAACTTTCATTGGAACAAAAGACGTACGCCGTTTGCGGCATCGCGGCACAGCTGGCCCTCAGACAGCCGCTTGAAACAGATCTTGTATTGCCCGATTATTGCAGCGACGTCAAACGGATATTGCACTGCGCGGTGGAACCGAATCTGCACGCGGTGACCGCGGCGGGCGAGCGCGTCGGCGCGGAAGGGGAGCTGGTGATTCGGCTCGTCTATCTCAATGAGGATGACAGTCTGGATTGCGTAGAACAGCATACCCCGTTTTCCGTTTCCGGCAGCGTGCGGGATATGCCCGTCGGCGCCGTTTTGGAGTCTCGCGCCGCGATGGAATATGTCAACTGCCGCGCGGTCAGTGCGCGCAAGGTATCCGTCAGCGGAACGGCACTCGTCCATGTGAATGTGCTTGAACAAAAAGCGGAAGGGTTTTCAGACGTCAGTCCGCTGCTCGAAACACAGACGCAGGACGTTTCTGTTAGCGTACTGTGCGCCTTGAATGAAAAGAGCTTTGATCTGTCCGAAACGCTGGCGCTCGGTGACAACCGGCCCGCCGTTGCAAAGCTGCTGCGCGTCACTGGGTCGCCGCAGCTGTATGCAGTGGAAACCGCGGAGAATAAACTGCTGCTGAAAGGCAGCCTCGCAGTCGATCTGCTCTATCTTTCAAACGACGGCGCGCTGTTCCGCCTGACGCACGATCTGCCGATCAGTCAGGTGATCGAAGCGCCCGGCGTCAAAGCAGATCGGGATGTTGACGTGGCGTTGCAGCTGCAGGCACTGTATGCGGAACCGAAAAGCGACGGCAACGACGAAGCGCGGCTCGTGGAGCTTGCGGCCAAGCTTTCAGCAATCGTCAAAGCCTATGAAAACGAAGCTGTGACGGTCGTGACGGACTGCTACGCAACGCAGGGCATACTGCAGCCGAACTTCACTGACCGAGTTTTCCCGCAGCGTGTTGCGGCGCTGCATGTATCCAAAACGGTGCAGCAGACGGTTGAAACCGGTGTTTCCGGCGGGACACTGTTGGACGCCGCAGTACAGCAAACGCATGCGGAAGCGAGCGGCGGCAGCGGTAGTCTGACGATTGTCTGCAGTTCCACGCTTTCTTTGCTCCTGCAGGATGCGGACGGCGCGATCCAGTATCTGGAACGCACTTGCGCGTTTCAGGTGGAAGAGCCGATCAACAGCGACGCAAACGAGTTGATCAGCACCTCACAGGTTTCTGTTCGTATCTCACAATCGTCAATAGATCCGAACGGCGTGCTTCGTTTGCAGCTGGACCTGACTGCGGACGGCGCTGTCTTTTCGGAGCAAACCGAGCGTGTATTGACAGACGCCGCGCTTGACGAATCGGCAACCAGCGACAACCAAAGCCTTGTGCTGTCGTTCTCGAAAAAAGGGGATGCGCTATGGGACATCGCCAAGCGCTACCGCACAAAACTGTCGCTGATTCTTGAGGAAAACGAGATACAGGGGGACACTTTGCAGGAGGACAGAATGCTGCTGATCCTCTGTGCCGGATAAAAAAAGAGCCGCCCGCGGGCGGCTTCGCTTTTGCATGTTCACGTGGATTTGACGATGACGGAAAGGTCCGGCGGCTCCAGCGTACAGACCGTGCCGTTCTTCTTCTCTTCAATGTAATGCGGATTGACGTCGAAGACGGCGGCGCATTTCGGACAGACGGCGATTCCCTGCGACGGCTTCTTGAGAAAGTGCGCCACCATAGACGCGTCCTCGTTTTCAAACAGGCGCATTTCGGTCGCTTTGCCGCAGACGGGGCAGACGAGCACGTCGGAATTGCCGAGGTCGGTCGTTTTGAGATTCTCGATGGATTTGATCGCCATAACAGTCACCCGCAGTCACGTTTGTGACGTCCTTTCTGTCTTCATGATACTCTTTTTCTCCCGCTTTTGTCAAGAGGTGACGACGCTGAAACGTTTATTTCTGCTTTGCCTTTGTCTTGTCGTTCTGACGGCTTGTACGATCAAGGAAACGGACGCGCACGGCTATCTGATTTTTCCCGAAACGCAAACCACCACGAGAGCTGCGCGCGCCGAGAGCGGCCAAAACGCGCCGATCTGCGCCTGCTGGCTGTCCTATCCGGAATGGAACCCGCAGCATATCACAGACGAAGCGGCCTATCGCGCGTATCTGCAATCCCTGCTGTCTTCGCTTGCGCGGATCGGGACGACAGACCTGTTCCTGCAGGTGCGCGCGTTCGCGGACGCCATCTACCCGTCCGCTTATTTTGAAACGAGCGCATGGATCGTCGGCACACGCGGCGATCCGCTTCCTTTTGACTTTCTTTCGGTCATAATCGATGAAGCAACTGTGTTCAGCCTTCGTGTTCACGCGTGGATCAATCCGTACCGTGTGCTGTCCGATCCGGCGCAAACCGCGTCGCTCGGCCGGTCAACCGTGGTTGCAAGGCTATTACGCAGATACAAAAACTCATGCTTCCTGCAGACGCAAAGCGGCCTGTATCTGCAGCCGGGTTCCCCACGTGCACAAGCGCTGATTCTTAACGGTGTGCGCGAACTATTGGATCATTATCCGATAGCCGGGATTCATCTCGACGACTATTTCTATCCGCCGGATGTCGGTAATGAGGACAGCGCTTTATATGAAGCTTATCAGTCTAACGCAGGCGCATTATCGCTGCACGACTGGCGCTGTGAGCAGGTCAACACGCTGCTGAAGCGCATCTATACGCTCGTTCACGCGGCGGGAAACGATCGCGTTCTTTCCGTCAGTCCGGGCGGCGACCCGCAGCAGGACGAAGCGCTGCACTGCGCCGATGTTACGCGCTGGTGCAAAGAAAAAGGATATTGCGACTGGATCATACCGCAATTGTATTACGGGTTCAAAAACGAAGCGATGCCGTTCAGACAAACGGCAAAGACCTGGCGCAAAATGAAATCCGAAGCTTCGGTTTGTCTGATCGGCGGACTGGCCGTCTATAAAATCGGCAAAACCGACCGATGGGCAGGGGAGAAGGGCAAAAGCGAATGGATGCAGGATCCGTCCCTGCTCGCAAAGCAGGCGAAGACGCTGTTTCGGCTCGGCTACGACGGCTGCGCGCTGTTTTCCGCGCAATTTGTAAATTTTCAGGAAAAAGTGTGTGCAAAAGCATTTCATTTTTTCGAACCTGTGCTATAATAGGGAATCATAACGCAAAGGACGTACCAAATGAAAAAACGAATCCTGCTGTGCGCGCTGGTCGGCGCGGTGTTGCTGTCCGCGGTTTCGATCACGCTTATTCTGCTGCATTTTCGCGGTAATCGGGACGACGCGCTGACGACGGCGAACTTTTCTCTGCTGCTGCAGCAGACGACAGAAACGCCTGCGACACCTTCTTTGCAGACCGACACGACCGATTACAGCATCGGAAATTATCTGAATACAACCGAAACGACAACCACCGAGCCGCCGACAACGGCGCCGCTGCCGACCGGCCGCCAGTTCTGCGTGATCTCGTCACCGTTTGCCGATACATGGAGCGGCCTCGCGAGCGACGATACCTTTACGCCGATGTGCACGACGCTGGTGCAGGGCACGATCGATTATATCACCGGTCAGTCCCGCGTCTTTGACGAAGAGGAGAAAGAATGGCGCGACTTCTATCTGCTGGCGTCCGGCAGAAAGGTGCAGACCGACGCTGTGCAGCTGCTGGATCCATCCGCAAACTATGGCGACAATAACATACAAGTTGTCTCATCCGGGACAGACGGCGGCAATCTTGTGATCCGGCTGCGCTGCGCGTGGAACGCCCCGTACAGCTTCGAGTTCTCCGGCCAGAACTATTACGAGAAAAACGGCAAGCATTACCATATCACCGCGTTTACCGCTGATAAGATACAGTTCACGTTCTATCACACGACCCGCGCGGAGGGCGCTGTCAATATCGGCGCAGACTCCGTCGTGACAAACGCCTACTGGACGGTCGACGAGCAAAACAAAACGGCGTCGCTGACGATGCCGCTGCGTGTTGTCGGTCAGTATTACGGCTATACCATGCAGCTTGACGCCGACGGTACGCTGGTGCTCACAATCAAGAAAAAGCCGAACGGGATCGTCGGCGCGCGCGTTATGCTCGACCCCGGGCACGGCGGCAAGGACCCCGGCGCGCTTGGCTTTTCCGGCGCCGTACCGGAAGCCGCAGTCAACTTCGCGCTGGCCGTTGCGACAAAGCAGGCGCTCGAACGACGCGGCGCGATTGTATACTTTACACGGACGGACGACGTCTATCTTTCGCTGGAAGAGCGCAAACAGATCGCCCGGCAGACGAATCCGGACGTCTTCGTCAGCATCCATTGCAACGCCGCCGAAAACAAAACCCGCTACGGCACGTCGACCTATTATTTCCGCCCGCTGTCGCAGGCGCTGGCGCAGGCTGTCTATCAGCAGCTGCTTTCCGTGTACCAGAACGTGTTCTATGCCGGCGACGCGGAACGCCGCGCGAGGGTCGGCGAAAACGCGAACTTCCACCCGTTTTCCGTCACGCGGCTCGAGGAATGCCCGAGCATCCTGATCGAGACCGGCTATGTGACGAACGACAGGGAATGTACGCTGTTGTTAAGCGCCGACAACCGCGCCAAACTCGGCGAAGCGATCGCCGCAGGCATCGAAGCTTATCTCAGCGCAAAATAAGCTGCGTCATCAGCAGCAGAATCACGCCCGGCACGCCGCCGACCGCGGAAACGCCGATCGTCACTTCGTTGAGCGGCAGACCGACGCCGCACAGCTGCCGCAGCAGATACAGCGCGCCGAGTCCCGCCGCGCCGCTGAGAACGCTCAGCAATACGGCGCGCAGCGGATGCCCGCTTTTGTAAAACGCGATCCCGCACAGCGAGATCAGGACGGCGCACAGGATCCAGATTCCGGTTTGCTGTAATTCCATTCGGCTGACTCCAATCTATCAAATCACTCTGATGATACATATGCAAAATGCTCAAAACCTATGACAAGGAGGTCCTTTGATGGTACCGCTGAAACTGAAACCCGCTTTGAAAGATTATATCTGGGGCGGCAACCGTCTGCCGCGTGTGTTCGGCATCGAAAGCCCCTATGACAAAACCGCGGAGGCCTGGGTCCTGTCCTGCCATCCCGACGGTGAAAACGAGATTGAAAACGGCGCCTATGCCGGCCGGACGCTGTCCGACGTCCTCAACAACGAGGGCAGAGCCTATTGCGGAAAGCACAGCGAAGCGTTCGACTTTTTCCCGGTTCTCATCAAACTGATCGACGCGAAGGACGACCTTTCCGTGCAGGTGCATCCGAGCGACGCCTACGCGCTGGAACACGAGGGACAGTACGGCAAAACCGAGGCGTGGTACATCCTCGACTGCGAAGAGGACGCCGAAATCATCTACGGCTTTTCCCGCGATCTGACGAAAGAGGAGTTCCGCGCCGCGATCGAGCAGGGGACGCTGCTGTCCTGCGTCAACCGTGTCAAAGTGAAGCCTGGCGATTTGTTCTTCATCCCGTCCGGGACGCTTCACGCGATCTGCAAAGGCATCCTCCTTGCGGAAGTCCAGCAGAACTCCAACGTGACCTACCGCGTCTATGACTACGGCAGACTGCAGAACGGCAAGCCGCGGCAGCTGCATATCGAAAAAGCGATCGACGTGACAAATCTCAGTGCGGTTCCCGCCGACGGCAAGCCGCAGGGGGAACCCGAAGTGAAAAACGGCTGCACCGAAACGCTGCTTGCGTCGTGCAACCTGTTCACGATGCGGCGGCTCGACGTTGAAGAGCAGACGACCGTCTGCGCTGACAACAGCTCGTTCGTGTCCTTTGTCGCGATCGACGGCAACGGCGTTCTGTGTCACGGCGACACGGTTCTGACGCTGTATAAAGGCGAGAGCATCTTCCTGCCGGCGGGGCTCGGCGACGTTGAAATCCTCGGCAAAGTTTCGCTTCTTGTGACAACCGTGTGACAAATTATTAAAAAAATACCCGGCGGGGTTGACAAATCGGGATTTTCTGCTATAATGATCCCATCTTCAGGGCGAGGTGCAATTCCTCACCGGCAGTGACTCGGCGCAATCGTGCCGACCAGCCTGCGAACCGGCATTTGCCGGCCGATTCGGTGCAACTCCGAAGCCGACGGTGTACATATCAGATATTATGTGCGACAGTCCGGATGGAAGAAGAGACTCAAGATATCATGAGTTGGAGCCTGTGAAGCAATTCGCAGGCTCGTTTCTTTTGCCCTGATGACACCGGTCCGAAGCCCTATGAGAAAGGATGCGTCATCATGTCTGTCAAAACCAATCAGCCTTCCGGCGAAAAAACCAACGTCACGAAGCTGACAATCGTCGCCATGCTCGCGGCAGTTGCCGTTGTGTTGCAGTATCTTGAGTTCGGCGTGCCGCTGGTGCCGTCGTTCTTGAAAATGGACCTTTCCGATATCCCCGAACTGATCGGCGCGTTTGTGATCGGTCCGCTCGGCGGCGTCGTGATCTGTCTTGTCAAGAACCTTGTGCATCTGCTTGTATCGCAGTCCGGCTTTGTCGGGGAGCTTTCCAACTTCATGCTCGGCGCTGTGTTTTCCTTGGTTGCAGGTTTGATCTATAAAAAGCACAAGACGAAAGGCATGGCGTTTCTTGCGTGCATTCTCGGCGCGGTCGCGATGGCGCTTGTCAGTCTGCCGACGAATTACTATATCGTCTATCCGATCTACGCAAGCCTGTTCGGCGGGATGGAAACCATCCTCGGCCTGTATAAGGCGATTCTGCCGTCGGCCGACACGCTCTGGAAGGCGCTTTTGATCTTTAACGTGCCGTTCACGCTGGTCAAGGGTCTGCTTTGCGTCGCGGTGACGATGCTGATCTATAAACCGCTGTCCCGTCTTTTCATGCAGATGAACAGCGCGATCAAGCGCCACGGCAAACAGGCGTAAACCGACAAATATCCGCATATTTCCAAAAGCTCTTGACAAAAGGGCGGAACCGTGTATAATAGCACTGTAAAATTACATATTTCCTTATTCAGAGCAGCGGAGGGAACAGGCCCGGCGAAGCGCGGCAACCTGCCGAAAGGCAAGGTGCCAAATCCTGCGGTATTGACCGAAAGATAAGGTATCTTTCCGCGGTCACTGCTGTGACTGCGGTTTTTCTCTGTAAAAGGAAAAGAAGGAGCATTGATAATGGCAAAACATCTTTTTACATCCGAATCTGTGACGGAAGGACATCCCGACAAGATCTGCGACCAGATCTCCGACGCCGTGCTCGACGCTATCTACGCGCAGGACCCGATGGGTCGTGTCGCTTGTGAAACAACGGTTACCACCGGACAGGTCCTGATTATGGGCGAAATCAGCACGACCGCGAAAGTCGATATTTCAAAGATTGCGCGCCAGGTCATTTGTGACATTGGATATGACGACGGCAGCAAGGGCTTTGACGGCAACAGCTGTGCGGTGTTGCTTGCGCTCGACGAGCAATCGGGCGATATTGCGCTCCAGGGTATGATGTACGGCTATGCGAGCGATGAGACGCCGGAGCTGATCCCGCTGCCGATATCTCTTGCGCACCGGCTTTCCAGGCAGCTCACAAAAGTGCGTAAAGACGGCACGCTTAGCTATTTGCGTCCCGATGGTAAAAGCCAGGTTACCGTGGAATATGACGACGGCAAGCCCGTTGCGGTTACCGCGGTCGTGGTTTCCAGCCAGCACGCAGCAGACGTTTCTCTTGAACAGATCCGCAAAGATATCAGACAATATGTGATTGATCCAATCAT
>CAMZEG010000036.1 GCA_947305635.1 uncultured Clostridia bacterium | reverse complement strand
AGAGACTGGCCAGATGCTTCGCGGGAGCGGACTGGATTTTGCCGGGCACGCCGCCGAGGCCTTCCTTGATCAGCTGCTTCAGGGACCAGCCCGCGCAGTAGCCGGTGAGCATGGAAAGGTCGTGCAGATGGATGTCCGCGTTGCGGTGGGCGTTCGCGATCTCTTCGTCATAGATTTCAGACAGCCAGTAGTTCGCGGTGATCGCGCCGGAGTTGGACAGAATCAGACCGCCGACGGAATAGGTGACGGTGGAGTTTTCCTTCACGCGCCAGTCGGTAACCTTCACATAGGAGTCAACCACGGCCTTGTAGTCGAGGATCGTGGACTTCATGTTGCGCAGTTTTTCGCGCTGCTTGCGGTACAGGATGTACGCCTTCGCGACCTGGGAGTAGCCGGCCTTGACAAGCACGGTTTCCACGGAGTCCTGGATATCCTCCACGGCGATATGGCCGTCCTTGATCTTGCTGTCGAAATCGGCGGCAACTTTCAGCGCGATAAAATCGATCAGGTCGTCGTTGTAATTGACTTCCTGCGCTTCAAACGCGGATTTGATCGCGTCGGAAATTTTGCTGATGTTGAACGGCACGACTTTGCCGTCTCTTTTACGAACGTCGAACATTTTGTTAACCTCTCCTTCACATTTATGTCAAAGTTGATCTTGAGATCGTGCTTGAAAAGCATACCATACAAAAAAGAAAAAGTCAAGAGAAAAACACAAGATATTGCGTTTTTTTCTTGACAAATTTCCATATTTCGTTGTGAAACGCAATCCCTTGTGTTTCACGCCGGTTCAGACGCCGCGTACGGCGACAGTTTTGACTGTTTTGGCGACGATGGCGGCGAACGCCTCGAGTTCCTCCTTGGAAAACGATTCGAACGGCTCGCCGATCATATCGTCCGCAACCTTGTACTGCTGGATGAAGAACTGCTCCTCCCCTGCCAGCCACTGCGCGATCGCTTCGAAGTCGGCGGCAGTGTGGATGCCCTTGACGGTCGTCGTGCGGAATTCGTGGGCGACGCCGCTGTTTTTGAGCAAGTCCACGGAGCGGCGGACCTTTTCGAGGTCGGTCGCGACGCCGGTCGCGGTGTCGTAGTTGTCGGGCGACGCCTTGATATCCATCGCGACATAGTCGACGAGCTTCGCTTCGAGCAGAGGCAATAGCCGCTCGGGGAAGGTGCCGTTGGTGTCGAGCTTGACAAGATAACCCAGCGCCTTGACCTTTTGCAGAAAGTCCGCGATGTCCTTTTGCAGCAGCGGCTCGCCGCCGGTCACGCACACGCCGTCGAGCACGCCGGCGCGCTTTTGCAAAAACGACAGGACGTTCTCTTCGCCGATCTCATCGGTGCAGGAAAAGACAAGCGTCGCGTTGTGGCAGAACGGGCAGCGCAGGTTGCAGCCGGGCGTAAAAATTGTGCAGGCGACCTTGCCGGGGTAGTCGAGCAGCGTCAGTTTTTGCAGACCGCTGATTTTCATGCGGGAATCTCCTTTTCTTTTGGTTTGCGCGGACGGAACAAAACGGCGTCCAGCTTGTCGGTGCAGTAGTCAAACGCGATCGAGAGCACGACCGTGGCGGCAAAGCAGGCCGTCACAAAGCGGTAGGGGTGCGCCCCCTGGTAGCCGATCTGCGTCAGCAGCAGCATCGGGATGCGCTGCAGGATATACATGCTGAACACATGGGCGCCGAAGAACGCCAGCAGCCGGTTGCCGATTTTGATCTTCATGGACAGCGTGACGAGCGTCAGCATGAAGAAGATCGCCCAGAGGGAATACCATTCGATGCCGCCGCCCTTTTTGGCGTCAAAGAAGAGATAGAGCGCGAAGACGGCGCCGAACGCCAGAAACCAGAGCGGCGCAGCCTTTTGCAAGAACCGTTCCGCGGGGGCGCGCAGCAGCGAATACCACATGCCGGCGGAAAAGACGATGACCGTGTTGTAGGTCCAGCTGTCGCGGCCGATGCGGATCTGCCAATAGACGAACGCAACCGAAAGCAGCGTTGTCAGCACCGCGCCGATCCAGCGGTTGGCCTTGCAGATAATGAACGCCAGAAAGACGATCGCGTACAGCGCGAGCACCGCGAAGATGTACCAGTTGCTGTTGCCGATGCTGGTCCAGCCGATGAAGGCGAGCAGCACGTTTTTGAGCGTCATGGGCCTGTGCAGGATCAGATTCACGATCACATACAGCAGCACCGCAAGGATCATGTGAAGCAGCACCTTGCAAAACCGCCGCCACGGGATCGACTTGACGTAATCCAGCCCCTTTTTCGTGATGGATTCCATGATGCCGAAGCCGGAATAGAACAGGAAGGTCACGACCACCATCTGGCCGAGGTAGCTCTTCATGGTCTGGTAGGCCGTATCGAACGGGCCGGACAGCGTGATATAGGTGCTCACATGGCTCAGGAAGACCAGCAGCACGAACACGCCGTTGATCGCGCTCGTCTGCGTCCGGGCGATATAATCGGGAAAGATCTTGCCCGGCTCGGCGGCCTTTGCGCCCGGCAGACAGAGCAAAAGCACCAGAAAAACAAAGATGATCATGCGGTGTCCCCTTTACTTGTCGCTTTTCAAAATCGCTTCATAGATCCGTTTGCAGTTGTCGCGGTCGCTGAACGCGAAGAAGAGGTCCAGCCGCGCAAGGTATTTTCCCTCGTTTTCGCAGTCGCGCTCCATCGCCGAGATGATCGCGTCGACCGTCGACTCCATGTCGTAGCAGACCGGACCGAGGCCGTCGTTCTCATAGCTGAAGTAGCCCTCGTCATAGATCTGTCCGGCGAAGAAGTCCTCTTTGTCGAACTGGGTATAGACGACCGGCTTGCGCAGATAGGCGAAGTCGAAAAGCACGCTCGAATAGTCGGTCACCATCAGCGCGGAGCGGGCGAAGACGTCGTTGTAGTTGATATAGCCCTCATTGACGGAGAACACATCGTTCGCTTCAAAGTCGACGGTCTGCTTCATATGGATCGGGTGCATGCAGAACAGTCCCTTGTAGCCGAGACGGCGCATGGCGTCCAGCAGGCGCGGATGATTGATCAGGCCGTTGTAATACTGGAAATACGCCGTATTTTTGAACCCGGGGAAGTAGACGCTCGTTGTGTTTTCGTCGTAGCTTTCGCGGATGGACTTGCGCCAGGTGGGCAGGATCAGGATCTGCTTTTCCTTCGCGTCGTACAGCTCGTCGAACCGCGCCTGCCCGGTCAGGGCCACCTGTTTGCGGGTGTAGTAGTAGCTGCCGGAAACAAAGCTGTCGCGTTCGCGCTCGCTGGAGGCGAAGATCATGTCGATATTCTTGTTGAAGCGCTGCAGCCAGACGGAAAGGTCGGCGCAGGCGACGCCGTGCTGTAAATAATAGTATTTGAACTTGAACAGGTCGTACAGGTACTTGCGGTCCAGCCCGAAGGGGTTGGCCGTGAAGTCGCTGGCGCCCGAGGAAATGATCTTGTCCGCGAGCAAAAAGTACAAGGGGTACTGCTTGCTTTCGAAGAAGATGACCTCGCCCTCTTTTTTCAGCCGTTCGACGCAGGCGGCGTTCTTACTGATCGCGAAGATCGGGCGGATGTTCGCCTTTTTGCCCTGCGCGGCGACGACACGGTTGACGTATTTGAAGAAGATCTCGCCGTTGTCACCCGCGTTTTCGACCCGGTCGGAGATGAGCCAGATCTTGCGCTTGTCGCGCGAGAAGAGCTTATGCAGCATAACGCGCGTGCGCAGATTAGCCAGCTCTTTCATATCGTTCTCCCGCAGCCAGCGGATGCACGCCTTTTCGAGCTTCCAGTGCAATAACCGGCGCGACTGCTTTTGGTCGATGGGGCGCAGCTTGATGATCGTGCGGTAGCACTGCATCACATAGTCGCGGTACATCAGATAGCCCGGGGAGAAGTTGTTGGTGGAAACGGTGAACTTGCCATAGTTCATGCCGATGCGCACCTTGTTGCCGCCGAAGGTGACATAGGGGTAGATCCGCAGCTCGTCTTCGACCGTCTCCGGCTTGGGCAGCGGATAGTCCACGCGGAAGCGGTAGAACTTTTCTTCCGACGAAAAGCAGGTCTCGATCACGGAATGGGCGTAACGGCGCAGCTTCGGTTCCACGATTTCGCCGTTGAGCGAAAAGAAGAAGCGCACCTTCTGCTTCGTCAGCGCGAACATCCATTTCGCGACGGTGCCCTCGACGCGCAGGACATTGTTATCCACCTTGCAGAAGTTGATATACAATAAGAATTTATTGCGCTTGAAATCGAACATCGGCAGGCCCTGGAACAAAATCATCTTGCGGCCCTTGTCATACATACTGTGCTGCATGGCGTCGGACGTGCCGTATTTGAGATCGATCGCCAGCATCTTGTGGGGGAAGGTCTTGTGCAGCTTGTTCTTGAGGATGACCGTGTCGTCGATGTAGGCCAGAATGCGCTGCGCCGTTTTGCGGAACTGCTGCATCTGTTCGTCGGAAAGATACTGATAGGCGGGCTCCTTGAAGCGCCAGCACAGGTCGTAATAGACCACGTTCTGGATGTATTCGGGCACGCAGCGGTATTTTTCCAGCGCCAGCCGGATCAGCGCCATGTGGTAGTCCTCGAGGCAGTCGATGAAATAATAGGGCGTCTGCTTGATCGTCTGCACGGCGGAGGTGTTGCTTTCGCGGCGGCGATAGAAATAGTTCGCTTCGGCCACGAAGCCGACCTTCATCTTCTTGAGCAGCACGGTGTTGACGAACATGGAGTCTTCGCCGTAGATCAGGCTTTCGGCAAAGCGGACGTTCTTGAGGGCGCTCGCCTTGAAGAACGAGGACGCCACCTGCAGCACGATGCAGCTCGCCTCCGCGTGGGTCAGAAGATCGGCGACGCGGGTGCCGTTTTCCATCCGGTAGTTCGTGATATGCGGCTTTTCCACCGCTTCGAACAGCTGGATCGAGGTGGTCACCACGTCGATCTCCGCCGCGTTTTCGCGGAAGAAGGCATCTACCTTTTCGAACGCGTCGGGCTCCCACTTGTCGTCGGAATCGATGAAGTTGACGATCTCGCCGCGGATCTCTTCCATGCCGCGGTTGCGCGCGGCGGAAACGCCGGCGTTCTCCTGCTCGATATAAACGATGTTGTCGGGGTACTGGGCCTGATAGCGTCGGCAGATCTCGCCGCTGTTGTCGGGCGAACCATCGTTGACCAGAATCAGCTGGATGTTCTCCCGGAAGCCGACGGTCTGCGCCGTCACCGATTCGATCATTTCCTCCAGATAGGCCTGCACGTTATAGACGGGCACAACCACGGAGAAACGGTAACTTTCCTTTTTTATGATAAACACTCCCCTTGCGAGATTGCTGTTTGCACAGTTATAGATATGATACCATGATTTTCCTTTCTTTGCAAGCAATCCGCGAAAAATTAAGAAACGAAACGGTTGGGAAAGGGGAAGAAAAATTTTTTCCGTTTTTTGTGTAAGCTTTTCCGTTTTTTGACATATATAAACGAAAGGCTTTCTCCGGCAAGCCGGAACAAATCTTAACGGAAAATTCACCGTGCTGAAAGAAAGCGGCAATAACGGCATGCTATGCTGCAATGGGGGTTGATGAAAATGAAAAAACTGACATTTCTGTGGCTCACGCTTCTGCTGCTCGCCGTCTGCGCCGTGTGCGCCTGCGCGCAGGACGGCGACATCCGCATCGTCGACCACGTCGTCTATCAGCTGCAGACCAAAGGCGAAGCGCCGTCCTGGACGGTTGTTTCGCTGTTCGACAGCAAAAAAGCAAAGCAGACCGTCAAGGAAATCACCATTCGCGAGGAGATCGACGGCGTCCCCGTTTGCGCGATCGAACCGACCGCATCCCTGGACGAGGGCCCGGACGGCGAACTGATCTGGGACCCGGCCGCCCCGGACTATTTCGTCAGCGCGGACGACGCGGCCTGCGAATCGATCACGATCCCGCCTTCTGTCAAAACGATCGGCGCCTTTTCGTTTCCGTGTATGACGCGGCTGCAGACCGTTCTGCTGCCGGACAGCGTGGAAGAGATCGGCGCTTATGCCTTCTACTATTGTACCGCGCTGCGGGAGATCAGGCTGCCGGCTTCGCTGCGCACCATCGGCCGCAACGCGTTCAACTGGTGCGCCGCGCTGGAAGCGATCCGGATCCCGGACGGGGTGACGGCGCTGGGCTCGGATGCGTTCGCCATGTGCGCAGAGCTTTCCGACGTGCAGCTCGGCACGGGGCTCAAAACGATCGGCGACGATGCCTTTGGCGCCTGCGCAAAGCTGACCGCCATAACCTTCCCGGCGTCGCTGGAAACCATCGGGCGAAACGCGTTCTATGACACCGCCCTGACGGAGGTCACGATTCCGGCCGCCTGCCGGTCATTCTCGTTCGAAAGCCTGCAGCTGCTGCGGCGCGTCGTGATCGAGGACAGAAAGGCCACGCTGACCCTGCCGCCCTTCGCCTTTGCAAACTGTCGCAGCCTGCAGGAAGTGACGCTGCCGAAAAGCGGACGCGTCAAGATCGGCTACTACGCATTCAATAACTGCAAAAAGCTGAAAACCGTTGACAACGCTGCTTCCATCGCTTCCATCGGCAGTGCGGCGTTCCAGCACTGCAAGTCGCTTGCCGCCGTTTCGTTTTCAGACAACCTGAAAAAGATCGACCGCGCCGCGTTCCGCGGCTGCAAGTCGCTGCAGAAACTTTCCCTGCCGAACAGTCTGCGCCGCATCCAGAACAGCGCCTTTGCGAACTGCACCGCGCTGGAAGCAGTACGCATGCCGGATCAGATCACCGTTCTGAAGAACGACACGTTCCGGGGCTGCAGCGCGCTGAGAAGCGTGCGGCTGAGCCGACGGCTGACCGCGCTGGAAAGCGGCGTGTTCGCCGACTGCGCAAAGCTCGAAAGCATTGCTTTGCCGGATACTCTGCGCACCGTCTGCCGCGACGCCTTTTTGAACACGGCGATCGTGGAACTGACCGTTCCGGCGGCCTGCGGCACCTTCTGGTTCAACGGCATGGCAAAGCTGAAGCAGGTCACGCTGGAGGATCGGACGGGCAAGCTCACCATTCCGGGCAGCTGCTTTTCGGGCCTTAGGGCGCTGGAGCAGGTCACGCTGCCTAAAAGCGCAAAGGTCACCATCGGTTCCAGGGCGTTCGCGCGCTGCGTGCGTCTGACGAAGATCCAAAACAGCGGCGCCATCGTGAGCGTCCGTCCGAAAGCGTTCTACGGCTGCAAGGCCCTGCCGGCGCTGACGCTTTCCGGTCGGCTTCGCCGACTGGACGGCAGCGCGCTGCTTCACTGTGACGGTCTTTTGAAGCTGCGCTTCACCGGCACGTCTGCCGCCTTCCTTTCCGCAGACAGCGATTTTTTGCAGACCCTGCCGGAAAGCTGTAAGCTCTACGTGCGCACGAACGCCATGAAGCAGGCCTTCGTCGCCAAGGGCTGCACCAACCCGGTCATCCTCAAACGTGATCTGAAATAGTTGCCCTCCTCTCTTTCCCTTGCCCGCTGTCGCTTATCCGACAGACGGCAGCGGGCTTTTGAAAAAACGAGCTTTGAAAAAACGAAAGGAGTATTTCCCATGAAAAAGCTTTCTGTTATCCTGTTTGCTCTGGCAGCCCTTTTGCTGTGCGGCTTTTCCGTCAGCGCGGCAAAAACCGACAAGACCAACGTCAAGGTGATCGACCACGTTGTGATCGACCACGTTGTGTACAAGTATTATTCCAGTTACAACAATGAATGGCCCGCCTACTACGCCGTCACCGACTTTTTCGACACGGCAGCGGCGGCGAAAAACAACACGAAGACGACCATCAAGATTCAAGAGAGCATTGACGGCATCCCCGTCACGTTGATCCAGACCGGATACTACGACATTGAATGCGACGAGGTCCGCTCCACCCACCGCACCAGCAACGCTGTCCGTAAGATTATCCTGCCCGATTCCATCACCCACATCAGCGACAGCGCCTTTTCCGATTTCGGCCGGCTCAAGACGGTCCGATTCCCCGACGGCGTCACCAGAATTCCAGATTATGCGTTCCGCAACTGTACGTCGCTCAAAAAAGTGGAAATGAAGACGCTGACGGAGATCGGCAATCAGGCGTTTGAGAACTGCCGTCTGCTTACTTCGTTTCAGTTCCCCGATACGCTGAAAACAATCGGCGAGCGCGCGTTTGCCAACGCCGGCCTGCGGAAGGTGTCGCTGCCCTGCGCCGGCTTCGGCGGTTGGGACGCGTTTGAAAACTGCGGCAATCTTGTCAAGGTGACCTTCCGCGACGCCGTAAAGACCGGCGACGATACCGCGCTCGTGGTTGCAAGCGGCATGTTCCAGAACTGCGATTCCCTGAAAGCGGTCGTCTTCCCAAAGAAGACAAGCGGCATCTGGATCGAAAACGCGGCGTTCCATCATTGCGACAACCTGACCACAATCAAGAACACCACCAAAATCGTCTCCATTGACTCCGCCGCATTCGGCTACTGCTGGCAATTGAAGAAGTTTGTCGTCCCTGCCGGGATTCAGTATGTGCACCCGTATGCATTCCTCGCGTCTGTTAATTTGAAGACGGTTTATCTCCACAGTACAGACACAAAGCTGCTGCAGCGCAGTCTGGAAAAGTTCAAGTATTTTGCGCTGCAGGACGGCAACTTCCTGTATTTCTTGCGCAACGACTGCATGGTCTATGTCAAAACGCCGGAAATGAAGAAAATGGTGCAGGAGGAAGGTCTGCACAGCAAAACCGCCGTGCGCGTTTCGGTCGCCGCGCCGCAAACGGTGACGGCCGAAAGAGCCGACGGCAAGCTGACGCTGCAATGGACGGCGGTCAAGGACGCGGACGGCTACGGCGTGTTCCTTTACGATGACACCGCAACCGGCTATCTGCCGGTCGACGCCGCCGTGGAGGGCGAGACCTGCATCATCGAAAACGCCAAGCAGTACGGGCAGTACATTGTCCGCGCCTATCGCGTCGTCGACGGCGACGTTTCGTGGAGCGCCGACAGCCCTGTCGCATAACTTTCATTGCCCCCTTTTCCCCTCTTACCGGCAGTTCCGTTTCGCGGCGGGCTGCCGGTTCTTTTCTTTGCCGCGCCGGGCGCGCCAAAACGCAACAATGCACAAAATCCCCGGCGTTTTTTCGTTCCTTCCGCCGTTGACAAGGGGCCGCTGCGCATTGTAAAATAAGATGTATGGGCAATCCCATTCAGAAAAGGAGAATGCACTATGATCTATTGCAACAAGGACAACGTCTTCCATCTGCAGACGAAGGACACCAGCTATCTCTTCCGCGCCCTGCCCTCCGGCCAGCTGGAAAGCATGTATTACGGCAAGCGCATCCGCAACGCCGAGGATTTCACCTTCCTTTATGATAAGCACGAATGCGGCTACAGCAACGGCACGCCCCGTTCGCAGAAGGATACCTCCCTTTCGCTCGACCATATCGCGCTCGAGTATTCCGCCTACGGCAAGGGCGATTACCGCCTCCCGGCGATGGATCTGCTCGCGGCGGACGACAACTTCACCACCGACTTTCTCTTTGCCCGCGCCTCGGTCAGCGAGCATAAGCCGGAGCTGCACGGCCTGCCCTCCTCCTACGGCGACAGCCAGACGCTCACGGTCGTTCTCGAGGACAAGATCCTCGGCGCGGAGCTGTTTCTCTTCTATACCGTCTTTGAAGACTGCAACGTGATCACCCGCGCGGTCCGCCTTTGCAACAAGAGCAAGCAGCCGATCCATATCAAGCAGCTGATGAGCATGCAGCTCGACCTGCAGCGCGGCGACTATACCATGCTGTCCTTCGACGGCGCGTGGATCCGCGAACGCTATAAGAACGAGCGCAAGCTCCTGCCCGGCGTCGTTTCGATCGGTTCGATCACCGGTGCGAGTTCCAACCGCCACAACCCGTTCTTCGCAATCAAGCGCAGCGACTGCGGCGAGCTGCAGGGCGAATGCTACGGCTTCAACCTCGTCTATTCCGGCAACCACATCGCCCGCGCCGAGGTGTCCACCCACGGGCTGGTGCGCATCCAGAACGGTATCAACCCCTTTGAGTTCGACTGGCTGTTGGAGCCGGGCAAGGAGTTCGACACGCCGGAAAGCGTGATGACCTTCTCCGACAAGGGCCTCAACGGCATGAGCCGGAACATGCACCTGTTCGTCAAGGAGCACATCGTCCGCGGCTATTGGAAGAACCGCGAGCGCCCGATCCTTGTCAACAACTGGGAAGCGACCTATTTCAACTTCAACGAAAAGAAGATCCTCGGCATCGCCGAAGCCGCAAAGAGCCTCGGCGCGGAGCTGTTCGTCCTTGACGACGGCTGGTTCGGCAAGCGGAATAACGACAAATGCTCGCTCGGCGACTGGTATGTCAACAAAAAGAAGCTGCCCTCCGGAATCGACGGCCTTTCCAAAAAGATCAACGACATGGGGCTTAAGTTCGGCCTCTGGGTGGAACCCGAAATGGTCTCGCCGGACAGCGACCTCTACCGCGCGCACCCGACCTGGGCGATCCAGACCGACACCTACGAACCGTCGCAGGGCCGCAACCAGCTGGTGCTCGATCTGACGAACCCCGACGTCGTGGAGCATATCATCAACACGATGACCGACGTGTTCCGCTACGGGCATATCGAATACATCAAATGGGACTACAACCGCCAGCTGTCGGACGTCTTCTCCCACCGCAAGGACGCAAGAAGCGGCGAATTCTTCCACCGCTTCATCCTGGGCCTCTATGAGATCTGGGGCGCGCTGACCGAACGGTTCCCGGAGATCCTCTTCGAATCCTGCTCTTCGGGCGGCAACCGCTTCGACCTCGGCTCGTTCTGCTATATGCCGCAGTGCTGGACGTCGGACGACACCGACGCGCTTGAGCGCATCTATATCCAGTCCGGCACGTCCTACGGCTATCCGCAGTCCGTCATGACGATGCACGTCGCCTGCTCGCCGTCGTTCGCGTGCCTGCGGCAGTCCGGGATCGAGCACCGCTTCAACGTCTCGGCGTTCGGCCTTTTGGGCTATGAACTCGACGTGACGACGCTTTCGAAGTTCGACAAGGCCGCCGTCAAAAAGCAGATCGAGTTCTATAAGCAGCACCGCAAGCTGTTGCAGTACGGCGAATACAGCCGGATCGGCGATTTCTTCACCGATAACATCTGCAAATGGCAGATCACGGCGCCCGACAAGAGCGAAAGCATGATGGGCTACTTCGTCAACCGGACGATTCCCAACTGGGGCAACGACGTGATCCGCTTTACCGACCTTGACGCGGACAAGACCTACGCCCTTTCCGAGCGCGTCCAGCTGTTCTCGATCCGCAATATCGGCGAGATCCTCAACACCCCGCTGCCGAAGAAGCTCGACCTTGAGGAAAGCAAGCTTTACGAGTTCCTTTGCGAAAACGTCAAACTCCGCTGTGAAAAAGAGAACTACAAAATCGACGGCGAAGCGCTGATGGCGTCCGGCTTCAAGCCGCACCAGCCGTTCGTGCTCTCCGGCTACAAGCCCGGCGTCAGCCGCATCCTGCTTGACACCGACTCCAGAATGTACTATCTGCAGGAAGTCGCCGAATGAGCGCCGTCTATCAGAGTCTGACCTTTGCGAAAGCGCCGGCCTGGGAAAAAGTCCCGGTCGGCGCGATCGATCGTTTTCACTGGGAAACCGCGGACCCCTACCGTCCCAAGAGCTTTTTCCGGCTCTGCTTTGTCAAAAACGAGGGCGTACGCGTCCGCCTCTGGAGCGACGAGACCGATACCCGCGCCGTCGTCGCGACCCGCGACGGCCCCGTCTGGGAGGACAGCTGTCTCGAGTGCTTCTTTCAGCCGGAGACAAACGGCGGCTATCTCAATGTGGAGATGAACCCGCGCGGCGTCTTCCTCGCCCAATGGGGCAAGGGGCGCGAGAACCGCGTCTTCACGAAGGCGCTGACGGACGTTTCTCCGCTCGTGTCTCCCCTCGCTTGCGAAAGCGGCTGGGGCGTCGAGCTGTTCGTCCCCTGCGCCCTGCTTGAAGCGCTGACAGGAACACCGTTTCCGGCGGCCGCGGGCGACTACCGCTTTTGCTGCTTCAAATGCGGCGACAAAACCAAGCGCCCGCACTGGGCGGCCTTCGCCCCGATGGGGAACAACCCGCCGGGCTTTCACAATCCGGCACACTTTGCACTTTTGCATATCGAGGAGGATCAGCCATGATCGCATTCCGTAAAATCATCGACGTCTGCCGCGCCTTCGGGATCGCGGGCGACCCCGTCCGCTACAAGACCTTCACCGACGGGCACATCAACTCCACCTTCCTCGCGGTGTTCCGCGAAGGGGACGAGGAGCGCAAGTATCTGGTGCAGAATATCAACACCGTGGTGTTCAAGGACCCCGACGCGCTGATGACCAACGTGGTCAACGTGACCCACTATCTGCGCAAGCGCATCCGCGAAAACGGCGGCGACCCCGAGCGCGAAACCCTGCATTTCCGCAAGACGACCGACGGGGCGCTTTGCCTGCACGACGGCGACTACTGCTGGCGCATCTACGCGTTCATCGACAACAGCTTCACCTACGATCTGATCGAGGACAGCGCGATCTTCCGTTCGGCGGGCGAAAGCTTCGGCCGGTTCCAGCGGCTGCTCGCGAACTACCCGATCGAAAACCTCTATGAGACGATTCCCGACTTTCATCACACGCCGAAGCGCGTCGAAGCGCTCAAGGCGGCGGTCGCGGCCGACTGCATCAACCGCGCCGAGCAGGTGCAGAAAGAAATCGACTTCGCCCTTTCGCGCGAAGCGGACGCCGGCGTCGCGCTGGGGCTGCTGGAAGAAGGCAAAGTGCCGCTGCGCGTGACGCACAACGACACCAAGCTCAACAACATCCTCTTTGACGAAACAACGAAGGAGGGTCTTTGCGTGATCGACCTTGACACGATCATGCCGGGCCTGAGTCTCTACGATTTCGGCGACGCGATCCGCTTCGGCGCGAAGACCGCGTTTGAGGACGAGGCGGACCTTTCGAAGGTATCGATCTCGCTCGAGCTGTTCGAAGCCTACACCGACGGCTACCTGTCCGCCTGCGCCGACGCGCTGACAAAAGCCGAGGTCGACCACCTCGCCTTCTCCGCGAAGCTGATGACCTACGAATGCGGCGTGCGCTTTCTGACGGACTATCTGTGCGGCGACACCTACTTCAAGATCGACTACCCCGAGCACAACCTCGTCCGCGCCCGCAATCAGTTCAAGATGGTGGAGGAGATTGAGCGCGTGATGCCGCAGATGGAAGCGATCGTGCAGCGTATCTATAAAGAAAAGACCGAAGATTGAACGAAGCCGCCCGCGGGCGGCTTTGTTTAGTGGCCAGTGGCCAGTGCCTAGTGGCTAGTGGTTAGTAAAAAACTTGATTGGGCGACCACGCAGGGTCGCCCCTACGCGACAAGACGGAAAAACACATTTTGTCCGCGGGCGAGTTGTTTATTAAAATCGGTCTGCGTTCCCCGCGTTACTGTGCACTGTGCACTGCGCACTGATCACTGTAAAAAAGAACCGCCCGCAGGCGGTTCTTTTTTACAGCGTGTATTTCATGATTTCGGGGTGGCAGGTCGTGCCGCGTTTGCCGCAGGTGCTGCAGTAGACGGCGATTTTCGGCGCGGTGTCCCAGTCCATCTTCTGCCAACCGCTGTGCTCGTAATAGGCCGGCTCCTTGGCGCAGGCCCAAAGCTCCTTGATTCCGCGCTTTCTCGCTTCGGTGAAGACGACGTTCTGCATCACCGTACCGTAGCCCTTGCAGTGCAGGTCGTTACGGACGGCGATGTCACCCAGCGAATACACCCCCGCGCGCATCTCCAGCGTTGAGGCGGCCATCAACTCGCCCGTCTGCGGGTCGTCCATCCGCCACATTTTGATCACGCGCTCCGGTACGCGGTCCTCGATCGCGACGCCCATGCCGCTTTCGTGGAACAGCGTGGACAGCGCCAGAAAATCGTCTGTTTCCCGAATGATATATTCTTCCATTATTTGAACCTCTTTGATCTTGTTTTCTATAGCCCATGTATTCTACCACAAATAACAGAGCAAGTCAATAGGTAATTGTTGCTGTGTCACAAAAATCTGTGCACCGTATAACCCGGAAAGCCTTACCACGGGCGCAGCATATTGGGCCGGATATCATAGACCTGTTTGATGGAAACCGTCTGCTTGCTGCCGTCGTCAAACAGCAGCGTGACGCTTTCAATCTTCATATAGCCCGTTTTCTGCGGGAGGGTGACGCCGGTTTCATACAGCGACGCGGTGCCGTTTGGCTTGATTTTCTGCGTCAGCACGAACTGCCGGTGATTTTTGAACTGCGCGTTGACCTGCTGCAGCGTCATGGTGTCCGGATAAAAAAACATGTCGTACGTTACCTTGCGGATCGTTTTGGCGGTATAGTTTTTGATCGGCAGCTGCATATCCAGCGTGGTTGCGTCTTTCCAGCGGAACTGCGAGCCGTCAATCAGCACGACGGGATTTTTCAGAACGGTCAGAGACAGCGTGATCGTATACTCGTCTGTCTGCGCGGAGATCGTGACCGTGCCCGGTTTCTTCGCTTTTACAACGCCCTTCTTGCTGACGGCGGCAATCTTTTTATTGCTCGAACTGTACTTGATCGGGGACATGGCGCCGGTCACCTGCAGCGTCTGCTTGTCGCCGGCATACATTTTTCCCTGCGGGAGATAGAAGAACGGTGCCTTCACCTCCACCTTGCAGTTCAGTTCTCTTCCGTTATAAACGGCGGTCACGATCGTTTTGCCGACGCCTTTCGGAACGACGACGCCCTTTTTGCTGACGACGGCTACCTTGCGGTTTGCGCTCTTCCACGTCACCTTTTCGACCGCACCGATCACGGACAGCCTCAGCCGCTCCCCGAGGAACAGCGACGCTTTCTTCTGACTGATGGTCTGGTTCTTGACGGTCAGCGTCCGTTTGACGACTTCGCCGGCGACCTTCGCCTTGAGCACGGTTTTCCCGGTCTGATGCATCGTGATCAGGCCGCTCGCGTCTACGGAGGCGATCTCCGGCTTGGTGCTACGCCAACGGATGGTCGCTTTCGGCGTATGCTCGAAGGTCAGCCGCATCGTCTGGCCGACATAGGCGGTGATGCGGGCCGGTTGTTTCAAGGTAAGGCGCATGATGTTGACACTGCAAAGCAGCGTCTGTTCGCCGACCTGCGCCTGCACAACGGCGCTTCCCGCCTGTTTGCCCGTAACAAGGCCTGTGCTGCTGACGCTTGCAAACGCCGCGTACAGCGGCAGCACGGTCCAGACGACGTTTTGCGGCGCGGAATCGTTCGGCCCCGCCGTCAGATGCAGCTGCACCGTTTCGTACGGATAGACATTGACGGATTCTTCCAATTTGTACAGGACGGTCGGTTCCGTCGTCGGTTCTGTCGTCGGCTCCGACGTGGGTTCCGACGTCGGTTCGGGCGTCGGCTCCGATGTCGGCTCGGATGTCGGTTCCGATGTCGGCTCGGAAGTCGGCTCTGAGGTTGGTTCCGAGGTTGGCTCCGAGGTTGGTTCCGAGGTTGGTTCTGACGTTGGCTCCGAGGTTGGCTCGGTCGTCGGCTCGGTCGTTGGCTCGGTCGTAGGTTCGCCCAGATCCACAGCGGGCTGCGCGGGGTTTTCGGCCGCGGCGGGGGTTGTTGCTTCGGCCGCTTGTGTGGGTTCCTCCGGCGTATCGTCCTGCGCAGTCGCGGGCAGCAGACAGACGCCGAGGCACAGCAGCAGGCTCATCAGCAGGCAAAGCGTTCGTTTCATGTTCAAAACCCCTTTTCGTGTCTGTTCGACAGCTTAGTCTCCCCTTATGCTTCTTTCCCATGGTGTCATTGTACTGTACATACATGATGAGCCTCTTGCGAATTTGTGAATAAACTGAAAAAGATACGCCCCCCGCGGCGCAGCAAAAAAGCACCCGCTTTTGCAGGTGCCGATGTTGGTGGAGACGGCGGTAATCGAAACCGCGTCCGAAAATCCATCCATACGAGTTTCTCCGGGTGCAGTCAATCGTTTCACATTCCCTCTGCGCTGCGCCGGTTGACAGGCTCAGCGGTTCAGTAGGCTCTGATGCATGACGGCCGCCGAACCGCTCGGCCGTTCACGTTCACTGCTGATCGACGCCTGTTACGCTGCCGCAGTCCTCAGCGCACA
>CAMZEG010000035.1 GCA_947305635.1 uncultured Clostridia bacterium | reverse complement strand
ACGGGCCTCGATGATGGCGTTTCGGGAGACGCGGGCCGTGATGCCGTAGGATACGACGCAGATCTCCGCGTCCTCCATCATATATTCCTCCCACAGGGTCTCCTCTGCTTCGGCGCGCTCATAGCGCTTGAACCGCTCGATGATGGTGCCGTAGGAGATGGAGCCGTCGTTGGCGTGCGGCATTTCGGCCAGCAGATAATAGCGCACCGCGTCCACGCCCAGCAGGTCGCACAGGTCGTCGGCATAGATCACGTTGCCCTTGGACTTCGACATCTTGTCTTCGCCGAACAGCAGCCACGGGTGGCCGTAGACCTGCTTCGGGAGCGGCTCGCCGAGCGCCATCAGGATGATCGGCCAATAGATCGTGTGGAAGCGCACGATGTCCTTGCCGATGATATGCACGTCCGCGGGCCAGTACTTTTTGTACTGTTCGCTGCTGCCGTCGGGGTCGTAGCCGATGGCCGTGATATAGTTCGACAGCGCGTCAATCCAGACGTAGATTACATGGTCGGGGTCGAACATGACGGGGATGCCCCATTTGAACGACGTACGGGACACGCAAAGATCCTGCAAGCCGGGCTTGATAAAGTTATTGAGCATCTCTTTCTTGCGGCTTTCGGGATAGATGAACGATTCATTCTGCTCAATGTATTCTTCCAGCTGCTTTTGATACTTCGAAAGGCGCAGGAAATACGCCTCCTCCTTTGCGGGATGGCAGTCCTGTCCGCAGGTCGGGCACTTGCCGTCCTGCAGCTGCGACGGGGTCCAGAACGATTCGCACGGCGTGCAGTACATACCCTCGTACTCGCTCTTGTAGATGTCGCCCTTTTCATAGAGCTTGTTGAAGATCTTCTGCACGACCTTTTCGTGGTAGTCGTCCGTCGTGCGGATAAATTTGTCGTAGGTCGTGTTCAGCCGGTCACAGATCGCGCGGATCTCGCCGGCGACCTTGTCGACATATTCCTTCGGGCTGACGCCAGCCGACTTCGCGTATTCGTCAATCTTCTGACCGTGCTCGTCGGTGCCGGTGAGGAAGAAGACGTCGTAGCCCTGCAGCCGCTTATAGCGGGCGATGGCGTCTGTCAGCACGATCTCATAGCTGTTGCCGATATGCGGCTTGCGCGACGTATAGGCAATCGCCGTTGTGATATAAAACTTTCCTTTGTTCATTATGATCAAACTCTCCTTTGTTGAGAAAGGTTGTTACTGACTGATGGTGATGGCGGCGCAGGTGTCGGACCAGTCGCCCCAGAGCACTTTTCCGTTGACGCGGATAAACGCGCGGATGCGGAACTTCACGAGGATATCGGACGGCAGGGAATCGACGGTGTATTCCAACGTGGTCTGCGACGAGACCTTTTTCCAGCCGGAGCCGGTATAGCGGTAGACGCAGTAGCCGGACGCGTTTTCCACTTCCTTCCAGCTGATCGTGACGCTGCTGACCGTTCCGCCGGTCTGGCTGACGGCCTTTACTTTCGCCGGACAGGTCGAAGCGAGGAATTCCGTGCTGTTCGTGCCGTAATAGGTTTTGCCGTCATGCTTGGTATAGGCTTTGACCACATAGACAACGAGCTGACCGGGGGAAAGACCGTCGATTTTCAGCTGAGGCTTTGTCGATTTGCCGATAAGCTTGTAGGCGTAGGTGTCAGGATCGATGGAAAAGACCTTGTAGCCCGCGGCGCCGCTGACACTGTTCCACGAGAGGCGGTATCCGGCATCGGTGGTCGAAAGCTGTTTGATGCCGGTGACGAGCGCGGGGCCGGTCTGCGCTTTGCAAGCATCGGTCGGTTTGCCGAGCAGCTGGCCGCTGGAAATGTCACGGACGGCGCGCAGCTGGAACTGATAGGCCGTGTCGGCAGAAAGGGACGCGATGGAGCAGGTCGTCTGGCTGACAGTGGTCAACTTCTGGTACGCGTTCGCCGACTTGTCGTAGCGGTAGAGCTGATAGTACATCGCGCCTTCGACTGCTTTCCAGGTCAGCGTCACAGCGTCGGACGCGGAACCGGACTGCTTGAAGCCCGTCGGCGCGGGCAGGGTGGTATAGCCCTTAAAAGCAGAGGTCGCGGACGACCAGTAGGTGCTGCCGTTCGATTTTGTATAAGCCTTGACTTTAATCTGGGCGTATTTGCCGACCGCAAGGCCGCTGACCGTGCTGGTCAGTTTCGTCGTAGTCTGATATTTCTTGTAGCTTTTTGCCGCGGCGTCATAAAGGAACACGCGGTAGCCGGTCGCGTTGGCGACGGCGTCCCAGGCGAAGGTCGCACTGCTGTCCGTGCCGGCGGTCTGCCGCAGGTTCTGCGGTGTGGCGACCGTTGGCGTCGGCGCGGTTGTCGGCGGCTGGGTGGTTGACGTCTGGCTCGGCTGCTGTGTCGCGGCCGTTGTCGTGCCGGCCTTCGACGAGACTTTGTAGCGCAGGATCGCGAAGCGTCCCGTGGAATCGTAAGCGATCACCGTTGCCGAACCTGCCGCTGTGAACCGCAGGGACGTATCGTTCATGACGGTGACCGTATCGGGCGTCAACGAAACAAAGCGGAACTGCATCTCGCTTGTGCCGCCGGTCGCCTTCGGCGTGTAATCGCCGCGGTTGACCGCCGTTTCATTTTCTACCTTCATGAACCCGCAGGGGACATAGCCCGTATAGGTGACGCCGTCCTGCTTGAAGCGGATCTTGTACCAGTTCGGATAGCGCAGAATGCTGTCGTAGTAGGTCGTGTCAGTAAAGCAGGTATCCAGAATCCGCACCTTCGTGCCGGGCGAGAGTGAAAGATCCAGTTTGTCGTAGTTCTGCGACGGGCCCTTGCGGACGTTGATGTTGGACGAGACGGCAACGGTTGCGGTCTGGCTCTTGGCTTCGGTGAGCGTCAGCGCCGCCGAATTATCGGACGCGCCCTGCATTCCGTCGTAAATCGGAATTGAGAAAATGAACGCGTTGTCGAGCAGGCCGTTGGAAAGATAGGTGTAGTATGCGCTGTAGCTTTGCTCCGCGGCGCCGCTCAGGCTGGTCATGTACTGGTGCTGATAGACCTGATAGCTGCTTTCGGGGTTGACGTTAAACCGCTGAAGATAACCGGTAAACTGTCCTTTGCCGATATAGGTTGCGGCAAGAAACTCCGCACCGCCTACAATGCTCTTCTTAGGTGAGGTCCACGGGCGGTGGTAGGTACCGGCCGTCGTGTTCGCCGCCCAGGCAAGGCCGCGTGTAATGGCGCCGGCCCCGTCGGTCGCGCCGATGTTGTAAAAGTTGTAGATGCCCGGATAGGAGCTGTTGCGTCCGGTCACGGAGCCGGACGGCGTCGCGCCGATTTCGTTGCGGATTTTGGACGCGAGATAGCAGGGGTTGATGTTATAGGTTTTCCCCGCCGTATAGATCATTTCGGCGTAGGTTTCCTTTGAGGTTTTTGTTTCTCCGGAGGAGGTGTAGTAGGTCGGCTTGGTCTGATACATGAACGTACCGGCCAGAACGACCTCGATCGCCTGTACGTCGAACGACGGATCAAAGCTCAGATCTTCGAATTGGAAGATTCCGGCGTCGGTGAAGTGGTTGCGCGGGTCCAGAAAGTAGGAGACCGCGTATTTGTTGGCGGTGCAGAAGCCGCCGTCCTTTTGGATATAGTAGCCGCTCGCGGCGTTGTAATCGCTGCTCTCGTGGCTTTTGAAAATGTAGCTGTAGTTCGTCGACGCGGGAACAAGCGAGCGATTGTAGCTGCTCTCCGCGTTCACGACGTCGGTAAAGCGCAGATTCGTCTGCATCGGTTTGAAGACCCAGTTCGGGTGCTTTTCGTGCACCTGGCGCAGAATCACGCGGTAGCTTTCCGGGAACGCGGCAATCGATTTTTCAAACGCGCTCGCGCCGTTTGCCGCAACGGGAAGGGCACACAAAAGCAGCAGCGCGCAAAGCAGCGCGAGGCCCCGTTTCCATCGGTTCTTCAAACAATCACGTCCTTTCTTTTGGAAGAAAAGATACCTGTCCCGTGTTGGAGGAGGACAGGTATTTCATGGCATTTTTGCGGAAAGATCTCAGTCTTTTTTTGTATAGGCGGGGAAGATGTCGTCAAGGGCGAACGTCTTCGGCGCGGCTGTCTGCGGCTTTTCGTCCTTCTTGCCGGTGAACAGTCCGCCCAGAAGAGCCTGTACTTTATCCTGCGGCGTTTCGGGCAAAGCAGGTTCGCTATCCGCTTCGGCTTCTTCGGCGTCCTCCGTCTGCATGCGTCCGAGCAGACGGGACATCTTTTCGCAAAGCTCGTCCGCCACCTGCTTGAGATGCTCGGTCGCTTCGTTGATCGACAGCGCGTTGCCGTCGCCGAAATCAGAAGCCGGTTTTTCCGCGGGTTCGTCGCCATGCTCAAACAGCGCAAGGCGCTCGTTGAGCTCACGGATCGTCTCTTCAACCTGTGCTTTGTAATCGAAAAACTCGGTTTTCATCGTTTCGATGTACTGCATGACGTCTTCTTTGTTGAAGCCGCCGAACTTCGCCTTTCGGAATAAACGATTCTTATTCTCCATAACCGCGTCCTCTATTTCATGAAATCCTGTTTTTATATCATATCATAAAAAACGATTTGATTCAACCTCTATTGCAAATTTTTTGATTTTTTGTATAATGAAAGAAGAAGGCTGATTTTTGAAAGGAGTGACGGGTATGGTAACGCTGCCGCAGGACGGACTGTTTGTATTGCATCGGCTGGAAAGCCGCGGCTTTGAAGCGTATTTTGTCGGCGGCGTGGTGCGCGATCTGCTGCGCGGCGTACAGGCGCACGACAGCGATCTTGCGACAAACGCGGCGCCGGAAGACGTGATCGCGGCGTTTCCCGATGTTCCCGTCCTCGAAACCGGTATCCGGCACGGAACGGTGACCGTGCTCGTCGACCACCGGCCCGTGGAAGTGACGACGTACCGCACGGAAACGACCTATACCGACGCGCGGCACCCGGATGAAGTTCGCTTTGCGCGCAATCTGGAAGAAGACCTGTCCCGCCGCGATTTCACGATCAACGCCATGGCGCTGCACCCGTCGCGCGGTCTGGTGGATCTCTTCGGCGGCAAAGAAGATCTCGAAAACGGCGTGATTCGCTGCGTCGGTGACGCCGAAACGCGCTTTCGCGAGGATGCGCTGCGGATTTTGCGCGCGCTGCGGTTTGCGTCGGTGCTGTCGTTCTCACTCGAATCGAACACGGCCGAAGCCGTGCGGCGGCTGCGCGGATCGATCGACAAGCTTTCCCACGAGCGCGTGCAGAGCGAATGCACGTCGCTGCTTTGCGGCGACAATGTCCGGAACGTGCTGCTGTGCTATCCCGACGTGCTTTCGCAGGTGTTTCCTTTCCTCAGCGCGATGAAAGGCTTTCAGCAGCACAACGAGCACCATTGCTATGACCTGCTCGGGCATACGGCCTGTGTGACGGCGGCGATCGCGCCTGTGCCGCGTCTGCGTCTGGCGGCGCTGCTGCACGACTGTGAAAAGCCGTCCTGCTTTGCGTTAGACGAAGCGGGCGTCGGACATTTTTACGGACACGCGTCCAAGAGCGCCCAAACTGCCGAAACAATCCTGCGAGCTTTGAAATACGACAACGCGACGCTTGCCCGTGTCCCGCTGCTGGTGAAGTGGCACGATCTGCCGATTGAGGAAAGTGAGCGGATGATCAAGCGGCGGCTTAATCAGCTCGGCGAAGCGGCCTTGCGCGATCTTATTGCGCTGCAGCGCGCCGACACGCTTGGCCTCGACCCGCTTTATCATGACCGTTTGCCGCATTTCGACCGACTGGAGGCGATCCTCGACGAAGTCCTCGCAAAAGACGCCTGCTTTTCCTTGAGAAAGCTTGCGCTGGACGGCAACGATCTGCGTGATCTCGGGCTGCGCGGCCGGGAGATCGGGCAGATGCAGAAACGGCTGGTGGATGCTGTGATTGACGAGGAAGTGGAGAATGACAGAGCGGCTTTGGCGGCATTTGTCAAGGGACTAAGGGACTAAGGGTTCTGAATGTAATGAAAAAAGCGCCCGGGCGGGCGCTTTTTTTGTATGCATTGAATTCATTCAATTGTACTTGTCGATCAGATAATCCATGGCTTCGAGGTAGCCGTTGAGGCCTTGGCCGATGATCCGCTTTTCCGCATACAGGGCGACATAGGATATTTGACGGAACGGTTCGCGCTCGTTGACGTCGGAGATGTGGACTTCCACGCAGGGGATACCGACCGCCTTCAGCGCGTCCAGAAGGGCAATGCTCGTGTGCGTGTAGGCGCCGGGGTTGAACACGATGCCGTCGGCGTTGCCGTAAGCATCCTGGATCCATTCGACGAGGACGCCCTCGTGGTTGGATTGCTTGCACTCGACGGTGATATTACGCTCGGTGGCGTGTGACTGGATCATGCCGCAAAGGTCCGCGTAGCTGCCTTTGCCGTAGATATCGGGTTCGCGCAGACCGAGGAGGTTGAGGTTTGGCCCGTTGAGTATCAAAAGATGCATGAAATCACCCTTTCCGTTGTGATGCGCGGATCGTCGTCGACGTCGACGACGTGATCGCCTGCAGCACAGCGTCCGCGTCTTTGGAAAGCGGCCTGCCGTCGCGCGCCAGCTTTGACGGGTCTTTTCGAAGATAGATGACAATCCCGTTTTGCTGCAGCGCGGCTCGGTTCTCTTCGCGCAGGACGCTGCCGCCGCCTGTGGCGATGACGGCGGAGAGCTGCTTTCCCGCTTCTTTAATCGCCTCGGTTTCCATACCGCGGAAAGCCGCTTCGCCATTCTGCGCGAAGATAGCGGGAATTGTCATGCCGGCCGATTGTTCCACCATAGCGTCTGTGTCGAAAAAAGTCTTATCTGTCTGCGCGGCAAGGAGCTTGCCGACGGTCGTTTTGCCGCTGCCGGGCATGCCGATCAAAATCAGATTGTGCCGCCTTTCTTCAATCGCTGCGATCGTGCTTTCAATCAGGCTTTCCGGCAAGTCTTCGCCCGAGAACAGCCGCGCGGCTGGCAGCGCCTGCGCCACAAGCATGGCAAGGCCGTTGCCGCAGCGGACGCCTTTCTGTTTTGCCTGCCGCAGCAGGGCGGTCTCCATCGGATTATAGATGAGATCGAGCACCGCTTCGAGCCGGTCGAAGCCGTCGAGAGACACGGGGGACTGCAAATTGTCGGGGTACATGCCGACCGGCGTCGCGTTGACAAGCACATCGGCGTCATAGTGCGGCGCGATGTTGCTGTAGTTGTCTTTCCCGCCGCGGCTGATAACAACGATCTCCCGTGCGCCCTGATCCTGCGCGACAGTCTGCACTGTGCGTGACGCGCCGCCGGAACCGAGCACGACGACCTTCTTTTCCGCGAACGAAACGCCGCAGCGCTGCGCGAGATAGGAGAAGCCGAACCAGTCTGTGTTCTCGCCGTAAAGCGTGCCGTTCTTCCGCCGGATCACGGTGTTGACCGCGCCGATGCGCTTTGCCGTTTCGGAAAGCGCGTCACAGGCATTGTAGGCGTTGATTTTATATGGGATCGTCACGTTGAAGCCGTCAATTGATCGGTCGGCGAAAAAGGACGGCAGGTCCGCTTCCTCGCGGCAGTACAGCGCGTACGGATAGCTGCCGAAGGCCGCGTGGATCTCCGGGGAAAGAGAATGGGCGAGCGAGCGCCCCAATAGTCCGAACTGCATACTCATTCCTCTGTGTAGGTGCCGAGATAGGTGAACGTCTCGCCGTTGCGCTCCAGCCGCGCGATCAGGGCGCGCAGCGCGGGTGCATAGACGGGCGCTTCAATATCGAAGTAGAACAAAAACTCAAAGTCGCTGCCGGGAATCGGGCGGCTTTCAAGTTTTGTCAGGTTCAGGCCGAGCGACGCGAACCGCGCGATCGCGTGGTACAGCGCGCCGGGCTTATGGGCGAGCGTCAAAAGAATCGACGTCTTCTTCGCGCCGGGATAGATCTCCGGCGTTTTGGAAATGCAGATGAACCGCGTGTAGTTGTTCTGGTTGTTCTGAATGTCGTCGGCCAGCACTTCGAGATCATACAGCGCCGCGCAGTCGCCGGAGCCGATCGCCGCGACGTCTGTCCGGCCGGAAGCGGCAACGAGCTTTGCGGCTTCCGCGGTGTTCTTGCAGATATGGATCTTCCACCCGGCTTTCTCGATGTACGACGCGCATTGCCGGATAGCCTGTTCGTGGGAATAGACCTCGCGGATGACCGAAAGGACCGCGCCGCGCGGGGCGAGCAGGCGGTGCTCGATGTGCAGCTTGAGCGAATGCGTGATATAGAAGTTGTAGCTGCGCATCAGGTCGTAGACCTCGTTGACCGAACCGGCGGTGCTGTTTTCAAGCGGCAGCACGCCGTAACGGCAAAGGCCGGAGTCGACCGCCTTGCACACGTCCTTGAACGACGCAAAATACAGAATGCTCGGATACTGGAACATCCTGTCGCAGGCGTGCTGGGAATATGCGCCCTCCACGCCCTGACACGCAACGACAGCGCGCGACGGACGCAGCTGCGGCGTTTCGGCGGTAATCTTTTCAATCATCGCCGAAATCTTGCCGGGCCGGTTGGTGACCGTATGCTGATAGGAGCGGCTGATGTCGAACACCGTCTGATACAGAACGCCGGTGTAGTCCGCCAGTTCCTCGCCCGCGAGTTCGGTTACGCGGTTGAGAATGTCGCGTTCCCTGGCGGGGTCATAAATCGGCAGGCTGTTGTCTCTTTTGTATATTGCGACCTCCTTTGAAAGCGCCATGCGCTTTTGGAACAGCGAAACGAGCTGTTCGTCGATCGCGGAAATTTCGTTTCGGGCAGTTTGCAGATCCATTTCTGTTGCCTCCTTCCAATCAGATCAGGTTGACCAGCGCGATCGCGCAGGCTGCCTCAATACAGGGGACGGCGCGCGGTACAACGCAGGGGTCGTGGCGGCCGGAAATCTCGAGCGTGACGGGTTTCTTCGTCAGTAGGTCCACGCTGCGCTGCGGCTTTGCAATCGACGGCGTCGGCTTGAACGCGGCGCGGAACACGACCGGCATCCCGGATGCAAGACCGCCGAGACTGCCGCCGTGGTTGTTCGTTTCGGTACGGATCACGTCTCCTTTGAGACAAAACGGGTCGTTGTTCTCGCTCCCGCGCAGAGAAGAGCCAGCAAAACCGCTTCCAAACTCGATGCCTTTGACTGCCGGTATGGCGAAGACACAGCGCGCAATCTCGTTTTCGATTCCGCCGAACATCGGATCGCCTGTACCGACCGGAACGCCGAGCGCGGCGCATTCGATCACGCCGCCGAGTGAGTCGCCGTCTTGTTTTGCCGCGGCAATGGCCGCCTGCATTTCGGCGCCCGTGTTGTCGTTCAGCGTGCAGAACCGCTTTCCTTTCAGCGCGTTCAGCGTCGCTGCATCCACATTGACCGGATCGAACGGATCGTCAACTACGGTACCGATCTGTGCGATATGCGCGCCGATCGTGACGCCTTTTTCGCGCAGCAGCTGCATGGCGACGGCGCCGGCAAAGGCGAGCGGTGCCGTCATGCGGCCGGAAAAGCTGCCGCCGCCGCGGACGTCGTTTTTGCCGCCGTACTTGCAATAAGCGGCAAAATCGGCGTGAGATGGGCGCGGCACCGAACGCAGCGCGTCATAGTCGCCGCTGCGCGTGTCCTTGTTGCGGATGATTGCGCAAAGCGGCGCACCGCAGGTGACGCCGTCCACGACGCCGCTGACGATTTCTGGCAGGTCGTCTTCCTTTCTCGCCGTCGCGAAGGGCGCGTTGCCGGTCGCGCGGCGGGCCATCATTTTGGAAATCAGCAGCATATCAAGCGTTATACCCGCCGGGATACCTTCGATCACAACGCCGATCGCGTCGGCATGCGACTGGCCGAAGATCGTGATTTTGAATTTTTCGCCGTAGCTATTGGACATCTGCGGCACCTCCCTGTGCGCGGTACAGCCTGAAAAAGGCCGGAAATGATTTATCGATTGCCTGTGCGTTATGAATCACCACGGACGTTTTGCTTTTTTGCGCTGCGACGGCAGCAGCCATGACGATGCGGTGGTCGTTTGCGCTGTCGGCTTCGCCGCCGTTCAGCAGCGGTTTTCCGTGAATCAAAAAACCGTCGTCGGTTTCTATGACGTCCCCGCCGAGATCGCGCAGCAAGGCCGCTGTGGACTGCAGGCGGTCGCTTTCCTTGTAGCGCAGCCGCTGCGCGTTAAAGATGCGCGTTGTGCCGTCCGCCGTTGCAGCCAGTTCCGCAAGCACCGGAACAAGGTCAGGTACAGAATCTGCGTCGATCTCGCCGCCGTGCAGCGTTTCAAGATTCAGGCGGATTCCCCGGCTTTCTTCGACAACAGTCGCGCCGAGCGATTTCACGATGTCTAAAAAGGCCCGGTCGCCCTGTACGGAAGCTTCGTTCAGGCCGCTGACGGTCATTCCGCAGGCGAGCAGCGCCGCCGCGTTGGACCAGTCGCCCTCCGCAGTAAACGCACCGCCGTGCAGCGCGGTGGGGGAGACGGTGAAACGGTTCGTTTCCCGTTCGATTTTTGCGCCGAATTGCGCGAGAACAGTTGTTGTGATATCAAGATATGGCCCGGACGCAACGGGCGGGATCAGGCTTATTTCGCTTGCTTTGCCCAGATGGGAAAGCGCAAGCAGCAGTCCCGTGATGTATTGGGAACTGACGTCGCCGCGGGTGGTGTATTTGCCCGGCTCCAGACGACCCGAAATGCGGATCGGAAAGCCGTCACTGACGGTGACGCCGTGGGTCTGCATGACGTCCAGCAAGGCGTCGTTCGGGCGCTGCGGCAGTCTGCCGTGTCCGGTAAATGTCGCTGTAACGCCGCGCGACGCGACAACCGGCAAAAGAAAGCGCAAGGTGGAGCCGCTTTCGCCGCAGTCGAGCACAGCAGCGCTGTTCCATTGCGCTGTTGGGGTGACGGTCCAGTTTTCGCCGTCTTGTGCAATCGACACGCCGAGCGCGCGCAGACAACGTACCGTTGCCTCAATATCGTCGTTTGTGTCGGAAATCGTCAGGACGCTCGGTGTGTCGGCCAGCGCGGCGCAGATCATCAGCCGGTGGGCGAACGATTTCGACGCCGGCGCACGGACAGAACCGTGCGGTTTACAGGGTGTCAGGCAGATCTTCATGACAGCAGCCCCCGAACGTCCGCAATCGGAAACGACTGCGCGTAGCATGTGCCGATGCGGTGGGGCAGAATCAGCGTCAGACTGCCGTCGGCGCATTTCTTATCCTTCGTCACGGCGTCAAACAGCGCGGCGTTGGAAAACGCTGTATCAGTCGGCAGACCGTTGTTGGTTAAGGCTTCCTTGATTTTCGCCGAGCAGGGGGCGTCGCATAATCTGTTTTTTTCTGCAATCTCGACGATCCGGCACATGCCGATCGCGACCGCCTTTCCGTGCGAGACGGCGTAGTTCGATTCGGCTTCGATCGCGTGCGCGAGCGTATGCCCGAAGTTAAGCAGCGCGCGCCGCCCTGTGTCGAATTCATCCGCCTCGACAACGTCGCGCTTGATCGTGACGCAGCGTGTAATGATAGGTTCGAGCTGATCCGTGACGTTTCCGCTCTTGACAAGGTCAAACAGCGCGTCGTCCGCGATCACGCCGTATTTGATCACTTCCGCCATTCCGTCTGCAAAATCCTCAGGCGGCAACGTGGAAAGATAGTCCGTATCGCAAAGGACCAGTTCCGGCTGGTTGAAGACGCCCGCGAGGTTTTTGCCCGCTTTGAGGTCGACCGCCGTTTTGCCGCCGACGGAGGAATCTACCATCGCGAGCAGAGAAGTTGGCATCTGGACGAGATGCATCCCGCGCATGTACAGTGCGGCGGCAAGCCCCGTGAGGTCGCCGGTGACGCCGCCGCCGAGCGCGACGAGGACGTCTTTGCGCGAAAAGCGGTTCTGCGCAAGATGCTCGAGCAGGTCAAAAAGCACGACCGGATTTTTTGACGCTTCTCCGTGCGGGAAGACGAAGTTCGAAACATCAAGCCCCGCCTGTTTGAGTGAATCTTCAAGCGAAGCGAGATGCAGCGCCGCCACGTTGTCGTCGCTGACGAAGCAGACGCGCGGTTTGCCGAACAGAGACAGGATCTTTCCGGGCAGAAGCGACCGAACACCGCTGCCGATCAGGACGTCGTATTGTTTCGATGCGTTGACTGTTACCGTTTGCATTGTGTTCTCCCGTGCCGTTATCCGGCCTGTCGTTTTGTCTGTCTGCCGTCTTCCAACAGCTGCCGCAGCCGCGCTTCGTCTTCATTGGCGATCGCGTTGCGGTACTGCTGCAGGTTTTCAATCAGCTGATCGAGTTCCTTTGTCAGATTGTCGCTGTTTTCCAAAAACAGCTCTGTCCACATATCCACATTCAGCTTCGCCACACGCGTCATGTCGCGGTAGCTGCCGGCGGAAAAGCCTTTGCGCGCGAGGGCGGTCGGACTTTTGACATAGGCGTTGGAAACAACGTGCGCAAGCTGCGACGTATAGGCGATGATCTCGTCGTGCTCCTGCGCTGTCGTGAAGGTCAACTTTTCGAAGCCGAGCGACAGAAAGAAGGCCTTGACCGTTTCAAGAACATGAATATCATTCACGTTGTCCGTTGTTAATATCATCGACGCGCCTTTGAACAGCGAGGAACGCGCATGGGAAAAGCCCCAGAACTGCGTACCTGCCATCGGGTGCCCACCGAGAAAATGAAAGCCGTGCTGCTGCGCAAGGGCGCACAGCGGCGCGCAGACGACGCGCTTGACGCCGCAGCAGTCGATGACGATCGTGCCGGGGCGGATCGCGTCGGCGTGTGCGGTCACATAGTCGATGACCGCCTGCGGATAGAGAGACAGCAGCAGCAGATCGCAGTTCGCGAGCGTCGTGTCGTCCAGTTCGCCGTCGATCGCGCCGACGAGCGACGCTCCGAGCAGGGTGCTGCGGTCGATGTCATAGGCAAAAACCGTGTGCTTCGTCTGTTCCTTGATCGCGCGGGCGAACGACCCGCCGATCAGGCCGAGGCCGACAATGCCGATTTGCATAGTGATTCCCTCTTTCAAAGATTGCCGCGCATAACCTGTTTGATTGCTTCCGCTTCGCGGACGACCTGGGCAAACTGCGGCGGTGTCAGCGCCTGCGGGCCGTCGCAAAGCGCGTGTTTCGGGTCGTTGTGGACTTCGATCATCAGACCGTCCGCGCCGGCCGCGACCGCGGCGAGCGCAAGCGGGCGCACCAGCCGCGAGATGCCTGCGGCGTGGCTTGGGTCGGCGATGATGGGCAGATGGGTCTTTTCCTTGAGCAGCGCGATGGCGGAAATATCCATTGTGTTGCGGGTGTAGGGCTCGAACGTACGGATGCCGCGCTCACAGAGCATGACATTGCTATTGCCGCCGGCCATGATGTATTCCGCGCTCATCAACAGCTCTTCCATTGTGGCGGAAAGACCGCGCTTTAAGAGGATCGGCTTGTCCGTTTTGCCGAGCTCTTTGAGAAGTTCAAAGTTTTGCATATTGCGCGCGCCGACCTGAATGACGTCGACGTTTTCGAAGAGGTCAAGATGGCGCAGGTCCATGATTTCCGTCACAATCGGCATGCCCGTTTCCTTCTTCGCCGTTTCCAGCAGCCGCAGGCCTTCTTCGCCCATGCCCTGGAACGCGTAGGGGGAGGTGCGCGGCTTGAACGCGCCGCCGCGCAAAAACGCCGCGCCCGCTTCCTTGACTTCTCGCGCGATCGACGTGATCTGCGCCGGGGATTCGACCGAGCAGGGTCCCGCGATATACGCGAGGTTGCCGTCGCCGATCTTATGGCCGCAGACGTCGATCACCGTGTCGTCCGGGTGGAACTTGCGGTTTGCGCTCTTATAAGGCTCGGTGATGCGGGTGACGGATTCAACGATATCCAGTCCGCTGATCAGATCCATATCGATCCGGCTGGTGTCGCCGATCAGGCCGAGCACCGTTTCATAATGACCCTCCGACGTCTGGACGTCAATATTCATTGAGCGCAGCCAGTCGACCAGATGCGACAGCTGCTGTTCGTTTGTTCCTTTTTTTACGACGACTACCATAAATACTACCTCCCGTGGTTTCCAATAAAGAACCCCTGCAGCGGAAGTTCACTGCAGGGGATGTGTCACAATCTCTTGTTTTACAGCGCAACGAACCGGCCCTATTAACTTTTGTTAATAAAGCTAAAGTAATAGTAAGCCCAAGTGTGGTTGCGTGTCATGGTGTTGTCTCCTGTGAATTGTTTTGCACATTGTATCACTTTAAATTCCTAAAGTCAAGACTTTTTCCAAAATTATTTTACGCGATCGGCTCAAAATCGGCGGCGCCGTGCTTACACAGCGGGCAGATGAAGTCGTCCGGCAGCTCGTCGCCTTCATAGACATAGCCGCAGATCTTGCAGACGAAGCCTTTTTTGCCTTCGGTCTTCGGCTTGGGCTTGACACTGTTCTGATAATAGGTGTAGGTCATCGTCTCTTTGTCGTTGATGACGCGCGCTTCGGTCACTGCGCAGATGAACATGCCGTGGGTGCCGAGATCGACATACTGTTCCACCTTCAGCGACATGAACGCGTTGATGAACATCGGCAAAAAGGCGAGACCGTTGTCGGAGCGCAGCGGCGGCCAGCCCTCGAACTTGTCCTTGTTTCGGCCGCTCTGGAACCCGAAGGTTTCGAAGATGCCGAACGGCGCTTCCACAGAAAGACAGTTGACGTTCAGGATGCCGGTCTGTTTGATCACATGGTGGGAATAGTTGTCCTTGTTGATCGTGACGGAGACGCGGTTCGGCGTGCTCGTGACCTGTGACACCGTGTTGACGATCAGGCCGTTGTCCTTCTTGCCGTCATTGGTCGTGACGACATAGAGACCGTAGCCGATCTTGAACAGGGCGGTCAGGTCGTTTTTGTTTGCGGTTTCGTCGCGCTGGGCAAGATAGTCCTTGCAAAGCTCGTTCGCGAGATTCTCCAGCTGCTGCTTGCTTTCGTCGTTCAGCGCGGAGGTGATCTTGACAGTCGTATCGGTATACGTGAGGTTCTTGCAGCCGTCGAGCATCTTGTGCATCGTCTTTGCCGCCATCGGCGCCCAGGAGCCGTTTTCGATCAGGCCGACCGTCTTGTTCTGGAAGTTGCGTTCGGTCAAATCGTGGATGAACTCGCGCATGAACGGGAAGATATCGGCGTTATAGGTCGTTGTGGCGAGGACGATCTTGCCGTAGCGGAACGCGTCTTCCACGCACTCCGCCATATCCTCGCGGGCGAGGTCGTTGAGCGCGACCTTCGGGCAGCCCTTTGCCTTCAGCTTGTCCGCGAGCAGTTCGGCGGCCTTCTTCGTGTTGCCGTAAACGGAGGTATAGAAGATCGCGACGCCGTCGGTCTCGACGCCGTAGGACGACCAGATGTTATAGAGGTTGAGGTAATAGCCGAGGTTCTCCGTGAGGACCGGGCCGTGCAGCGGGCAGATCGTCGCGATATCCAGTGTAGCGGCTTTCTTCAGGACGGATTGCACCTGCGCACCGTATTTGCCGACGATGCCGATGTAATAGCGGCGGGCTTCACAGGCCCAGTCTTCCTCCACGTCGAGCGCGCCGAACTTGCCGAACGCGTCGGCGGAAAAGAGCACCTTGTCCGTGCTGTCGTAGGTCATCAGCACCTCCGGCCAGTGAACCATCGGCGCGGCGACAAAGTGCAGCTCGTGGCTGCCGAGGGGGAGGGTGTCTCCTTCTTTGACGACGATCCGGCGGTCTTCAAACTGGGTGCCAAAGAAGTTCCCCATCATCGTGAACGCCTTCGCGGAGGAGACGATCGTCGCGTCCGGGTAGTTCTTCATGAACGTGCCGATATTCGCGGAGTGGTCCGGCTCCATGTGCTGAACGACCAGATAGTCGGGCTTGCGGCCGCCGAGCGCTGCGGCGACGTTGTCGAGCCATTCGTGGGTGAAGTTCTTGTCCACGGTATCCATGACGGCGATCTTGCTGTCGAGAATAACATAGGAGTTATAGGCCATGCCGTTGGGAACGTCGTACTGACCTTCGAACAGGTCGATCTGGTGGTCGTTTACGCCGACGTAGCGGATGGTGTTGGAAATATTCATAATAATACCTCACTGTCTTAATTTTCAATTAATTATAGCACATGAAAAATAGAAATACAATATCATTGCACAAAAAATGACTGCTGCGTCTGGCAGCAGTCCCATGACGTTATTGTCGGATAAGAGTTTCCGCATTTGTCTTACGCCACCGGCGGCATGACCGGCAGCCAGACGAGCAGTCTGAAATACAAAGCGCGCAGAATGTTGAAAATGGATTCCAGCATGGTTTCACCGTCTTTCACAGACGATGTATCGGGTTGAGTATGTTTATTACAGATTAAAACAGTGTAAACCAG
>CAMZEG010000034.1 GCA_947305635.1 uncultured Clostridia bacterium | reverse complement strand
GAATATATGACCGCCGACGTGGAAGACGAATACACGGTTGCGCAGGCGAACGAACCGCTCGACGAGGAAGGCCGCTTCCTGCGTAAAAAGGTCAACGCCCGCCACCGCGACGAATTCCTCGAAATCGACCCGGCCCGCGTCGACTATATGGACGTTTCGCCGAAGATGGTCGTTTCCGTCGCCACCGCGCTGATCCCGTTCCTCGAGAACGACGACGCGAACCGCGCTCTGATGGGCTCGAACATGCAGCGGCAGGCCGTGCCCCTTCTGACCTGCGATTCCCCGCTGGTCGGCACCGGTATGGAATACAAGGCCGCCACGGACTCCGGCGTCTGCGTGATCGCGAAGAACGACGGCGTCGTGACCTATGTCAGCGCCGACCATATCGACGTCCTCGAAGAGGGCAACCATGTCGAAACCTACCACCTGATCAAGTTCATGCGTTCCAACCAGGGCACCTGCATCAACCAGAAGCCCATCGTTTCGGTCGGCGACAAGATCAAGAAGGATCAGGTCATCGCCGACGGCCCCGCGACCTGCAAGGGCGAAATGAGCCTCGGCAAGAACGCGCTGATCGGCTTCATGACGTGGGAAGGCTACAACTACGAAGACGCCGTCCTCATCAACGAAAAGCTGGTGCGCGACGACATCTACACGTCCATCCATATCGAAAAATACGAACTCGAGGCCCGCGACACGAAGCTCGGCCCCGAAGAGATCACGAACGACATCCCGAACGTCGGCGACGCGCTGAAGGATCTTGACGAACGCGGCATCATCCGCGTCGGCGCGGAGGTCCACTCCGGCGACATCCTTGTCGGTAAGGTCACCCCGAAGGGCGAAACCGAACTGACCGCGGAAGAACGTCTGCTGCGCGCCATCTTCGGCGAAAAGGCAAGAGAAGTCCGCGACACGTCGCTGCGCGTGCCCCACGGCGAATACGGCATCGTCGTCAAGGTGGAGGAATTCACCCGCGAAAACAGCGACGAGCTGAACCCGGGCGTCAACAAGGTCGTCCGCTGCTATATCGCCCAGAAGAGAAAGCTGCAGGTCGGCGACAAGATGGCCGGCCGCCACGGCAACAAGGGCGTCGTTTCCCGCATCCTCCCGCAGGAGGATATGCCCTTCCTTGAAGACGGCACGCCGCTTGACATCGTGCTGAACCCGCTGGGCGTTCCCTCCCGTATGAACATCGGTCAGGTGCTCGAAGTGCATCTCGGCTTCGCCTGCCGCGAGCTCGGCTGGCGGATCATGACGCCGGTCTTTGACGGCGCGCACGAAGACGATATCCGCGAAGCGCTGCGCATGGCCGGGATCAAGGAAACCGGCAAATCCATCCTGACCGACGGCCGCACCGGTGAAAAATTTGACAACGAAGTCACCGTCGGCGTCATGTACTTCCTGAAACTGCACCATCTGGTCGACGACAAGATGCACGCGCGTTCCACAGGTCCGTACTCGCTTGTCACGCAGCAGCCGCTCGGCGGTAAAGCCCAGTTCGGCGGCCAGCGTTTCGGCGAAATGGAAGTCTGGGCGCTCGAAGCCTACGGCGCCGCCTATACGCTGCAGGAGATCCTGACCGTCAAGTCGGACGACGTGGTCGGCCGTGTGAACACCTACGAAGCGATCGTCAACGGCAAGAACGTGCCGAAGGCGGGCGTCCCCGAATCGTTCAAGGTCCTGATCAAGGAACTGCAGTCCCTCGCGCTCGATATCAAGGTGCTCGACGACGAAGAGAACGAAATCGACCTGATGGAAGATCCGGACGGCGATGAAGGCCTGCACCTGCACCGCTACGCCGACCGGGAGCGCTTTGTCCCCGCGGAAGCCGGCGAAGGCGCAGGGAGCGACGACGACCTCGACGAAGACGAAGACGACGATCTTTCCTTCGACGACGAAGACGAAGAAGCGGAAGAAGACGACGGCGCGTTCGATTTTGACGCTTACTTCAACGAGGAAAACCCGACCATCAACGACGTAGGATTCGCTTCAGGCTTTGTGCCCGATGATGAAATGTAATCATCAATCCGCAGTTTTTACAGGAAAGGGCTGAAACAGAGTATTATGGATAATAAAAAGAATTTTGAATCGATCAGAATCGGGCTTGCTTCTCCCGATCAGATCCGCGACTGGTCCTACGGCGAAGTCACCGTGCCGGAGACCATCAACTACCGTACGCTGAAGCCGGAAAAGGGCGGTCTGTTCTGCGAAAAGATCTTTGGACCCCTCAAGGACTGGGAATGCGGCTGCGGCCGTTACAAGCGGATCCGTCACAAGGGCAAGATCTGCGAACGCTGCGGCGTCGAGATCACCAAAGCCAAGGTGCGCCGTGAGCGCATGGGCCACATTGAGCTCGCGTCTCCGGTTTCCCATATCTGGTATTTCAAAGGCATCCCCTCGCGCATCGGTCTGATGCTCGACATGTCGCCGCGAGATCTGGAACGTGTGCTGTATTTTGCCGCGTACGTCGTGATCAACGCCGGTACGGTGCCCAATGTCAAGAAGTGCCAGGTCATCACCGAAAAGCAGTATGAAGATATCAAGGAATACTACTTCGATGATGAAGAGTTCCGTGTCGGCATGGGCGCGGAAGCGATCAAAGAGCTGCTCGCCGAAATCGACGTGGCAGCGCTCGCGCAGGAGCTGCGCGAAGACCTGGAGTCCGCCTCCGGTCAAAAGAAGACCCGTCTGCTGAAACGGCTGGAAGTCGTGGAAGCGTTCCATCATTCCGGCAACCGTCCGGAATGGATGATCCTCGACGTGGTGCCGGTTATTCCGCCGGACATCCGCCCGATGGTACAGCTCGACGGCGGCCGGTTCGCGACAAGCGACCTCAACGACCTTTACCGCCGCGTGATCAACCGCAATAACCGTCTGAAGAAGCTGCTGGATCTCGGCGCGCCGAGCATCATTATCCGCAACGAAAAGCGGATGCTGCAGGAGGCGGTCGACGCGCTGATCGACAACGGCAGACGCGGCCGTCCCGTCACGGGCCCGAACAACCGCCCGCTCAAGTCCCTGTCCGACATGCTCAAGGGTAAGCAGGGCCGCTTCCGTCAGAACCTGCTCGGTAAGCGCGTCGACTATTCCGGCCGTTCGGTTATCGTCGTCGGTCCGGAGCTGAAAATCTATCAGTGCGGTCTGCCGAAGGAAATGGCGCTCGAGCTGTTCAAGCCCTTCGTGATGAAGCGGCTGGTCGAAACCGGCGCAGCGACCCATATCAAGACCGCCCGCAAGATGGTCGACCGGCAGGAAAAGTGCGTCTGGGACGCGCTCGAAATCGTCATCAACGACCATCCGGTCATGCTCAACCGCGCGCCGACGCTGCACCGTCTGGGTATCCAGGCGTTCGAGCCGGTGCTTGTGGAAGGCAAGGCGATCAAGCTCCATCCGCTGGTCTGTACCGCGTTCAACGCGGACTTCGACGGCGACCAGATGGCGGTTCATGTGCCGCTGTCCGTGGAAGCGCAGGCGGAAGCCCGCTTCCTGATGCTCTCCGCCGGCAACCTGCTCAAGCCCTCCGACGGCAAACCCGTCACCGTGCCGACGCAGGACATGGTCCTCGGTTCCTACTATCTGACGCTTGAAAAACCGGGCGCCCCCGGCGAAGGCAAGGTCTTTGTCGACGTCAACGAAGCCCAGATGGCCTATGACGCCGGCGTGATCGATCTGCATGCCAAGATCAAGGTCCGCATGACCAAGACGATTGACGGCGAAGTGCAGTCCAGACTGGTTGAAACAACGCTCGGCAAGGTGATCTTCAACACGCCGATTCCGCAGGATCTCGGCTTTGTCGACCGTACCGACCCCGAAAACGCGTTCCGTCTTGAGGTCGAAGGCCTTGTCAACAAGAAGATGCTCGGCAAGATCATCGACAAGTGCATCCGCGTCCACGGCACGGCGATCACCGCCCGTGTGCTGGACGAGATCAAGAATCAGGGCTACCGCTACTCCACGAAGAGCGGCATCACCGTCGCCGTCATCGACGCGACGATCCCCGAAGCGAAGAAAGAGATCCTTGCCGAAACCGAAGAGATCGTCGACGAGATCAACCGCAAGTACAACCGCGGTCTGCTTTCCAACGACGACCGCTCCCGTCAGGTCATCAAGGCGTGGGACGTCTGTACGACCCGCGTGGCGAACGCCCTGACCGGCAACTTCGACAAGTTCAACCCGATCTACATGATGCTCGACTCCGGCGCCCGCGGTTCCGAAAGCCAGCTGCGTCAGCTTGCCGGTATGCGCGGTCTGATCGCGAATACCGCCGGTAAGACCATCGAAGTGCCGATCCGTGCGAACTACCGTGAAGGTCTGAACGTACAGGAATACTTCATCTCCTCCCGCGGCGCGCGCAAAGGCTTGGCCGATACCGCGCTTCGTACCGCCGACTCGGGTTACCTGACCCGCCGTCTGGTCGACGTTTCGCAGGAAGTCATCATCCGCGAAGAGGATTGCGGCTGCCACGAAGGTCTGGAAGTTTACGACATCATGGACGGCAACCGTGTGCTTGAACCGCTGATCGAACGTCTGCGGGGCCGCTACCTGCTCGACAGCATCGTCGACGACGAAACGGGCGAGCTGATCATGGACAACGACCACATGCTCTCTGAAGCGGACGCCGAAAAGGTCAACGCGTACCTGCACAACCGCTACGAGAAGGCAGTCGAAAACGGCATGAGCCGCGAAGACGCCGAACCGCTGCGTCATACGAAGATCCGCTCGCTGCTGACCTGCAACACCGATCATGGCGCCTGCATCAAGTGCTACGGCTCCAACCTGGCGACCGGCGTGCCCGTCACCGTCGGCGAAGCCGTCGGTATCATCGCGGCGCAGTCCATCGGTGAACCCGGTACCCAGCTGACGATGCGTACGTTCCACACCGGCGGCGTCGCGTCCGGCTCCGATATCACCCAGGGTCTGCCGCGCGTCGAAGAACTCTTCGAAGCGAGAAAGCCCAAGACCCTCGCCATGATCTCCGAGATCGACGGCGTCGTGTCGTTCGAAACGATCAAAAAGAACCCGCATATCGTTGTTTCCAACGACGAGACGGGCGAAAGAAAAGAATACTTCCTGACCTTCGGCGCGCGTCCGCGCGTGACGGAAGGACAGGTTGTCCGCAAGGGCGAAACTTTGACCGAAGGTTCCGAAGACCTGCGCGACATCCTCAACGTCATGGGCGTCAGCGCGGTCCACGACCACCTGATCTCGCAGGTCCAGATGACCTACCGTACGCAGGGCGTTGACATCAACGACAAGCACATCGAGGTCATTGCGCGCCAGATGATGCGCAAGGTCAAGGTCGAGGATCCCGGCGACACCGATTTCCTCGAGTGGTCCGTGGTGGAAAAGCGCGAGTTCGAAAAGGCGAACGAAGCGATCCGCGCGCGCATCGAGGCCGGCGAAACCGACCTGCGCGAAGCGGTCTGCACGCCGATCCTCATGGGTATCACCAAGGCGTCGCTCGCGACCGATTCCTTCCTGTCCGCCGCCTCCTTCCAGGAGACGACCCGCGTGCTGACCGACGCCGCCATCAAGGGCAAGGTCGACCCGCTGCTCGGTCTGAAGGAAAACGTCATCATCGGCAAGCTCCTTCCCTCCGGTACCGGTATGAAGTGCTACGCCGACGTGGAAGTCATCAACGAAAAAGAAATGAACACCATGGCCGACCAGCTTTTGAAGTGGAGCCAGGGCTAAGGAAACAGAACCGCCAAAGGGCGGTTCTTTTCCAGTGCACAGTGCGCAGTGCGCAGTGAAGAGATTTGGAGGTAACAAATGCGTCTTTATATGAAACAGAAGGTCTTTTCGATGAAGGACCGGTTCACGATCAAAAACGAAGCGGGCGAGGACATCTACACCGTCGAGGGCAAGTTCATCTCGCTCGGCAAAAAGCTGCACATCCTTGATCCGAACGGCGAGGAAGTCGCCTTTGTCAAGCAGGAGCTGCTGACGTTTTTGCCGAAGTTCACCGTGCTGCAGCACGACGAACCCGTGGCGCAGATTCAAAAGAAGATGAGCTTTCTCAAGCCGAAGTACATCGTCACCGGGCTGGACTGGACGATCGAGGGCGACGTGTTCGGCCACGACTACACCGTCTTTGCCGGCGAGCAGGCGATCGTCTCGATCCACAAGAAGTGGATGTCCTGGGGCGACACGTTCGAGCTGAACGTCGCCGACGACGCCGATCAGGCGCTGGTGGTTGCCGTTGTGCTGGCAATCGACGCCGTGATGGACGCCGCTTCCGCCGCCGCGGCAAGCAGCAGTTCGTCCAACTGATTGATCAAAAAAGAAAAGATGCAGCTTTCCGGCTGCATCTTTTTTTGCTGTGAGTTTTACATTCTCCCGGTTGAACCGAAGCCACCCGCACCGCGCTCGGTGTCACTGAGCGCGTCCGCTTCCGCGAACGAAGCCGCAAGGTAGGGGACGATCACCAGCTGGGCGATCCGCTCACCCGGCGCGATCGTGCGGGACACGGCGCCGTGGTTGTGCAGCGCGACGAGGATCTCGCCGCGGTAGTCGCTGTCAATGACGCCGACTTTGTTGGCGGGGGCGAGATCTCGCTTGCTCGCGACGGACGAGCGCGCGCAGACAAGGCCGACATAGCCCTGCGGAATCTCTACGCTGAGCCCGGTCGGGACAAGGATCGTCTCCTGCGGGGCGAAGGTCAGCGCGTTGTCGATACACGCGGAAAGGTCCGCGCCCGCCGCGTCAAGGGAGCCGCGCTTCGGCAGAACCGCGCCGTCGCGCAGGCGTTTTACATAGACTGTCTGTTCCATGGCCGTCTCCTTTATAGCAGCTGCACGCCGTGCGCGGCGCAGTAGTCGAGCGTTTCGTCGTCCCAGTAGGAGGACTGCACTTCGCCGATGTGCGCCTTGCGCAAGAAGAACATGCACATCCGGCTCTGGCCGATGCCGCCGCCGATCGTGTAGGGCAATTTACCTTCGAGCAGCGCCTTGTGGAACGGGTACTGCAGCCGGTCTTCGCAGCCGCAGATTTTCAGCTGACGCAGCAGCGCGTCCTCGTCGACGCGGATGCCCATCGAGGACAGCTCCAGCGCGATGTCGAGCACCGGGTAGTATACAATAATATCACCGTTGAGGTCCCAGTCGTCATAGTCCGGAGCGCGGCCGTCGTGCGGCTTGCCGTCCTTGAGCGCGCCGCCGATGCCCATCAGGAAGATGGCGCCGTATTCCCTGGCCGCCGCCCGTTCGCGCTCCTTGCGGCTGAGGTCGGGGTAGCGCTCCTCCAGCTCCAGCGCGGTGAGGAAGGTGATCTTTTCGGGCAAAAGGCTGCCGATGAAGTTGTATTCCTTTGTAATATAGTATTCCGTGTGGCGCAGTGCGGCGTAGATGAGCTTGACGGTCTTTTTGAGCGTCTGCTCGGTGCGCGCCTCTTTGCTGATGATCTTCTCCCAGTCCCACTGGTCGACAAAGATCGAATGGATATTGTCGCAGTCCTCGTCGCGGCGGATGGCGTTCATGTCGGTATACAGACCCTCGTTCTCCGCGAAGCCGTACATCCCGAGCGCGTAACGCTTCCATTTGGCAAGGGAGTGGACGATCTCGAACCGCTCGCCGCTGAACACGTCGAAGCCGACGGGGCGCTCCACGCCGTTGAGATTGTCGTTCATACCGGATTTCACGTTGAGGAAGAGCGGCGCCGACACGCGCGTCAGATTCAGCTCGATCGACAGATCGCGCTCAAAGAAATCCTTGACCTTCTTGATCGCCTGCTCGGTTTCGCGCAGCGACAGATGGGACCGGTAGCCCGCCGGGATGATACACTGTGACATTTGACATACCCTCTTTGCCGGAAAAATATCTTTTCTATTATAACAGGAAAGAAAGGGACTGTCAATCGTTTTCCGCCGGAATGCATATGAAATGAAATATGCATCTCTTTATGCATTTCCGATCCGCATTTCGGAAAAAAGAAGCAAAAAAGTTGAGTTTTTATTCAAAAACCCCTTGACAAACTGCGGATACTCGTGTATAATTCACGCAACAAATGCAAAAACAACGAATATTTATGCAAATATTCAAGCAAGAAAGGAAGAAATCACCATGAAAAAACTCATCGCACTCGCACTTGCCTGTCTGCTCGTTATCGGCCTCTTCGCGGCCTGCGGCGACAAACCCGCCGCCGACACCTCTTTGCAGGACGTCCTGGACAAGGGCGAACTTGTCATCGGCACCAGCCCGGACTTCCCGCCGTTTGAAAACCTGAACGACGACGGCTCCGTCACCGGCATCGAGATCGACATCCTCACAAAGATCTGCGAAAAGCTCGGCGTCGTGCTGAAAATCGAACAGTATGACTTCGACGCGATCCTGACCGGCCTTGACGCGGGCAAATATGACCTCGCCGTTTCCGGTATCACCGCCACGGAAGAACGTAAGGAAAACGCCCTGTTCACCGACGCGTATTGCCTGTCCGCCATCTCTCTTGTCGTTCCGGAAGGCAGCGCGATTCAGGGCAAGGATGACATCGCCGACAAGACGATCTCCTGCCAGACCGGCACGACCGCGGAACTGTACTGCAACAAGAACGGTCTGACGAACAACGCCTTCCAGGCCAACGCCGACGCGCAGATGGCGCTGACGACCGGCAAGGTTGACGTCTGGGCGATCGATAAGCTCACCGCGATCGATATGGTTGCCACCTACAACGACGAGCATGACGACAAACTGGTCGTGCTTGACGAGCCTTTGACCTATGAGCCCTATGCATTCGCGTCCAAGCTCGGCAACGACACGCTCATCGACGCGATCAACGGCGCGCTGGCCGAACTGATCGCCGACGGCACCGTGCAGAGCCTGTTCGATTCCTATGACGCGGAATACGTCGATCCCGCTGTGGATCCCACGGTCTGAGTCTGCCAACCATAAATAGATAGCGATCTGTTGTTTCGCTGCATCGGTCGTCGGTGCAGCGAACTTTCATGTAAGGAGGGAAGTCTGTGACTTTCTTTGAAAAGTTCTATGCGATTTTTATCGAAAAAGGCTACTACACGCTGATGCTCGACGGCTTCAAGAGCACGATCATCATCACGCTCGGCGCGCTCGCCATCGGCTTTGTGATCGGTACGATCATCGCCGTGATCAAATACTTCGGCGACGACAACAAGGCGATGCGTCCGCTGGTCTGGCTGTGCGATCTTTATACAACCGTCGTGCGCGGCATCCCCGTGGTCGTGCTTCTGCTGATCTTCTTCTTTGTCATTTTTGCGAGCAGCAGCAACGGCATCGCCATCGCGACGCTGACGTTCGGCATCAACTCCGGCGCCTATATGGCGGAGCTTGTGCGTTCGGGTCTGAACGCGGTCAACATCGGCCAGATGGAAGCGGGCCGCAGCCTCGGCCTTTCCAAGCTGCAGACCATGCGCAAGATCATTCTGCCGCAGGCAATCCGCTACATTCTGCCCGCCATCTTCAACGAACTGATCGCGCTGCTGAAGGAGACGTCCGTCGCCGGTTATGTGGCCGTGATCGACCTGACCCGCGCGGGCACCCTTGTGCGCAACAACACCTACAACGCCGTGGTGCCGCTGACGCTGGTCGCCGTGGTCTATCTCGTGCTGGTCATCTTGCTCACCCGGCTTTTGAAACTGCTGGAAAGGAGGCTGTCGAACAATGATAAACGTCGTAAATCTTGAAAAACACTTCGGCGGGGAAAACGTCCTCAACGGAATCAACACCGAGATCAGCAAGGGCGACGTCGTCTGCGTGATCGGCCCCTCCGGTTCCGGCAAAAGCACCTTCCTGCGGTGCCTCAACATGCTCGAAAAGCCGACCGGCGGCAAGATCATCTTTGAGGGCGACGATCTGACCGACAAGCACATCGACCTCAACGCCCACCGCCAGAAGATGGGCATGGTCTTTCAGCAGTTCAACCTCTTTCCGCATATGACGATTATGGAAAACCTGACGACCGCGCCGGTGCTGCTCAAAAAGCGCACGAAACAGCAGGCGCAGGAAAAGGCGCTCGAGCTGCTTTCCCGCGTCGGGCTCGCCGACCGGGCGGGGGATTACCCCGCGCAGCTTTCCGGCGGTCAGCAGCAGCGTGTCGCCATCGTCCGCGCGCTGTGTATGGAGCCGGACGTGATGCTCTTCGACGAGCCGACGAGCGCGCTCGACCCCGAAATGGTGGGCGAGGTGCTGGACGTCATGAAAGAGCTGGCGAAAGAGGGCATGACGATGGTGGTCGTCACGCACGAAATGGGCTTTGCCCGCGAAGTCGCCAACCGGGTCTTGTTCCTCGCGGACGGCGTGATTGCCGAAGAGGGGACGCCGGAAGAAGTCTTCAACCACCCGCAAAGCGAACGGCTGCAGTCGTTCCTTGCGAAAGTGCTGTAAGGAGGTGGCGCTGATGGGTACGCTCAAAGGCAGAAACTTTCTCAAACTGTTGGATTTTACGCCCGCCGAGATCGAGGAATTCCTCGATCTTGCCGCGCTGCTCAAGGGAAAAAAGAAAAAGGGCGAACCGCACCGTCTGTGCGAGGGGAAGAATATCGCGCTGATCTTTGAAAAGACCAGCACCCGCACGCGCTGCGCGTTTGAAGTCGCGGCGGCGGATCTCGGGATGCACCCGGTCTATCTCGACCCGAAAAGTTCCCAGATCGGCAAAAAAGAGAGCATCGCCGACACCGCCCGGGTGCTTGGCCGCATGTTTGACGGAATCGAATACCGCGGCTACGGACAGGATATCGTGGAAGACCTCGCCAAATATTCCGGTGTGCGCGTCTGGAACGGTCTGACGAACGAGTTTCACCCGACCCAGATCCTCGCGGACTTTCTGACGATCCGGGAGCACTTCGGCCATCTCAAGGGGATCAAGCTCGTCTATATGGGCGACGCGCGCTACAACATGGGCAACTCCCTGATGGTCGGCTGCGCGAAGATGGGCATGCATTTTGTCGCCTGCGCGCCGAAAGCGTATTTCCCGGACGAAGCGCTGATTGCAACATGCAAGGCGATCGCCGCCGAAACCGGCGCGGTGCTGGAGTTCATCGAAGACCCGATGCAGGCGACCGAAGGCGCCGACGTGATCTATACCGACGTCTGGGTCTCGATGGGCGAGCCGGACGAAGTCTGGCAGGAGCGCATCGACGCGCTGCTGCCGTACAGGGTCAACAAAGCGCTGATGGAAAACGCCGGGCCGCAGTGCCGCTTTATGCACTGTCTCCCCGCGTTCCATGACCTCGGCACGAGCGTCGGCAAAGAAATCTATGACAAGTTCGGCATCGACTGCATGGAAGTGACGGACGAGGTGTTCGAATCGCCGCAGTCCATCGTTTTTGATGAAGCGGAAAACCGGATGCATACGATTAAGGCTGTGATGGCGGCAACGCTGTAAGCCGCGCAGCGGCTTACAGCAATTCGGAATTCGGAATTAGGAATTCGGAATTGCGGTCGCGGGAAAAGTGTGACGCAAGCAACCGCCTTGATTCCGCGGAGAAACCAACTTGCTGCCGGAAGAGCGATAATTGTATCCACATCTACGAAGTTCCGGTTTTGATGCACCTTTCCGCCAAATGAACAGAACATACGTTGTCAGTTTGGGCATTAGTTTTGAACACAAGTAAAACGAAGGTATAACGGACTTTGGCGCATCGCCTTTGGCGGCGCCCCTTAATTCCGAATTCCGAATTCCGCATTCCGAATTGATAAGGAGTGATCTATATCCTATGGCATATCTTGTACTAAGCAACGGCGCCGCCTTCGAGGGTACGCGCATCGGCGCGCCGGGCGACTCGGTCGGCGAGCTGGTGTTTACCACCGGCGTGGTCGGCTATCTCGAAACGCTGACTGACCCGAGCTACGCCGGCCAGATCGTTATGCAGACCTTCCCGCTGATCGGCAACTACGGCGTGATCGAAGCGGATTTTGAAGGCACGTCCGCCGTCAAAGGCTATGTCGTCCGCGAACTGTGCGACACGCCGAGCAACTTCCGCAGCCAGTACGCGCTCGACCGCTTTCTCAAAGAGCGCGGCATCCCCGGCATCTGCGGGGTCGATACGCGCCAGCTGACCCGCATCATCCGCGAAGAGGGCGTCATGAACGCGATCATCTGCGATGAGATTCCTGCCGACCTTTCCGCGGTGCAGTCGTACCGCGTTTCGAACGTTGTGCCCGCGGTCAGCTGCAAACAGGCGCAGTTCTATCCCGCCGCGACAAAGAAAAAGTACGACATCACGCTGATCGACTACGGCGAAAAGCGCGGGATCGTCCGCGCGCTGCAACACCGCGGCTGCGACGTGACGGTCGTTCCGCACGACACGACGGCGGAAGCGATCTTTGCCTCCGGCGCCCAGGGCGTCATGCTTTCCAACGGCCCCGGCGACCCGAAGGACAACGTTTTTGAAATTGAGCAGATCAAAAAGCTGATCGGCAAACTGCCGGTGTTCGGGATCTGCCTGGGTCACCAGCTGACCGCGCTCGCCATGGGCGGAGACACGGTCAAGCTGCGCTACGGCCACCGCGGCGCGAACCAGCCGGTCAAAGACCTCTTCGGCACGCGCACCTATATCACGAGCCAGAACCACGGCTACGCCGTCGTCGCCGAATCGCTCGGCGGCAAGGGCGTCGTCAGCTTTGTCAACGCCAACGACGGCTCCGTCGAAGGCGTCCAGTACCCCGAACGCAAGTGCTTCACGGTGCAGTTCCACCCCGAAGCCTGCGCGGGACCGATCGACACGGGCTTTTTGTTCGACCGCTTTCTTTCGCTGATCGGAGGTGACGACTGATGCCAAAGGATACGTCCATTCGTAAAGTGCTGATGATCGGCTCCGGGCCGATCGTGATCGGGCAGGCGGCGGAGTTCGACTACGCCGGCGCCCAGGCCTGCCGCGTGCTCAAAGCGGAGGGCATCAACGTCGTGCTGGTCAACTCCAACCCCGCGACGATCATGACCGACAAGCACCTCGCGGACGAGATCTATCTTGAGCCGCTCAACGCCGACACCGTGCGGCGCATCATTGAAAAAGAGCGTCCCGACGGCCTGCTTGCGGGTCTCGGCGGCCAGACCGGCCTGACGATCGCGATGCAGCTTTCCAAAGACGGCTCGCTTGAAAAATACGGCGTGCGTCTGCTCGGCACCAACGTCGACGCGATCGACAAGGCCGAGGACCGCGAGCTGTTCCGCGACACGATGAAAGCCATCGGCCAGCCCTGCGTCCCGTCCGAAATCGCGCAGACCGTCCCCGAAGCGCTGCAGGTCGCCGAGACGATCGGCTACCCGGTGATCGTCCGCCCGGCGTTCACCCTCGGCGGCACCGGCGGCGGGATCGCGCAGAACGAAGAAGAGCTGCGCACGATTGCCAAGACGGGCCTCGACCTGTCGCCGATTACGCAGATCCTTGTGGAAAAATGCATCTCCGGCTGGAAGGAGATCGAGTTCGAGACCATGCGCGACGCGGCGGGCAACTGCATCGCGATCTGCTCGATGGAAAACGTCGACCCCGTCGGCATCCATACGGGCGATTCCATCGTCGTCGCTCCGGCGCTGACCCTTTCCGACAAGGAATACCAGATGCTGCGCGGCGCGGCGCTCGAGATGGTCGAAGCAATCGGCATCGTCGGCGGCTGCAACTGCCAGTTCGCGCTGGACCCCGATTCGTTCGAATACGCCGTGATCGAGGTCAACCCGCGCGTGTCGCGGTCGTCCGCCCTCGCGTCCAAAGCGACGGGCTACCCGATCGCGAAGATCACGACGAAGCTCGCGCTCGGCTATACGCTCGACGAGATCAAGAACGACATCACCGGCAAGACCTGCGCCTGCTTTGAGCCAACCGTGGACTATGTCGTCGTGAAGTTCCCGAAATGGCCGTTCGACAAGTTCGCGGGCTCCTCGCGCAAACTCGGCACCCAGATGAAGGCGACGGGCGAAGTGATGGCGATCGCCTCGAACTTTGAGGCGGCGCTGATGAAGGCCGTCCGCGGCGCGGAGATTTCGCTCGACACGCTCGCGTGTCCGCCGCTGAACGGCAACCCCATCCGCGAACGGCTCGCCGCGCAGGACGACCGCCGGATCTTCACCGTCTTCGAGGCGCTGCAAAGCGGCGTCTCGGTCGACGAGATCTTCGAGATCACGAAGATCGACCGGCTGTTCCTATATAAAATCAAGCACCTCGCCGATTTCCAGAAGCAGCTTTCGGAAAGCGAGCTGACCGACGCGCTCTATAAAGAGGCGAAACGCCTGGGCTATACCGACGACGCGATCAAGCGGATCGCCAACGTTGACAGTGTGCCCGGTCTGCCGTTCTCCTATAAAATGGTCGACACCTGCGCCGCCGAGTTCGACGCGCATACGCCGTATTTCTATTCCTCCACCGACACCTTCTGCGAAGCGAGAAGCTTCCGCCGCTCCGGCAAGCCCGTCGTCATGGTGCTCGGCTCGGGGCCGATCCGCATCGGGCAGGGGATCGAGTTCGATTACAGCTCCGTCCACTGCGTGTGGATGCTGCGGGAGATGGGCTACGACGTCGTGATCGTCAACAACAACCCGGAGACCGTCTCCACCGACTACGACACCGCCGACCGGCTCTATTTTGAGCCGCTTTGTCCCGAGGACGTGATGAATATCATCGCCGTGGAACAGCCCATCGGCGTGGTGGTCGCGTTCGGCGGCCAGACGGCGATCAAGCTGACGCAGTTCCTCGACAAGCAGGGTATCCGCATCCTCGGCACCAGCGCCGACGGGATCGATCTTGCCGAAGACCGCAGCCGCTTCGACGCGCTGCTGGAATCGTTCGGCATCCGCCGCCCGAAGGGCATGGGCGTCACGACGCTCGAAGAGGCCGTCGCCGCCGCGGAAAGCCTCGGCTACCCCGTGCTGCTGCGTCCGTCCTATGTCATCGGCGGCCAGAATATGACGATCTCGCGCTCGAAGGCGCACACCGTCAAGTACATGCAGACCATTCTCTCCGGCGGAATCGAGAACCCCGTGCTCGTTGACAAATACATGCCCGGCACGGAGCTGGAGGTCGACGTCATTTCCGACGGCGAAGACGTCCTGATCCCCGGTATCATGGAACATATCGAGCGCGCGGGCGTCCATTCCGGCGACTCGATCGCGGTCTATCCGCCGTACAACCTCTCCGACCGCTTTCTGCGCAAGATCTGCGACTGCTCGCAGCGGCTCGCGCTCGCGCTCGGCACCAAGGGGCTGGTCAATATCCAGTACCTGATCTATGAAAACGAGCTGTATGTGATCGAGGTCAATCCCCGCGCGTCGCGGACCGTGCCCTATATCAGCAAGGTGACGAACGTCCCGATGGTCGACCTTGCCTCGCGCGTCATGCTCGGCGCGAAACTGCGCGACCTCGGCTACGGCACGGGGCTTTACCGCACGCCGCCGTACTGCGCCGTCAAGGTGCCGGTCTTCTCGTTCGAAAAGCTCAACGACGCCAACTCGATCCTCGGCCCCGAGATGAAATCGACCGGCGAAGTGCTGGGCCTTGGCAAAACGATGGCGGAGGCGCTGTTCAAGGGTCTGACCGCCGCGGGCTTTGCGGTCCCGTCGGCCCAAAAACAGCACGAATGCGGCGTTCTGATCAGCGTTGAAGAGAATGACTATCAGGAGATCATCACGCTCGCCAAGCGCTTTTTCGACCTCGGTATGACCCTTTACGCCACCAGCGGCACCGCGACCGCGATCGCGTCGCTCGGCATTCCGGTCGTCTCAGTCGAAAACATGAGCGAAGGGGACGAGATCACCACGCTGATGGAAAGCGGCAAGCTGCAGTACATCGTCTATACCGGCGCGCTCAAGGACGCCACGGTCGGCGACTACCGGCTGCTGCACCGCCGCGCCATGCAGCTTTCGATTCCGTGTCTGACCTCGCTCGACACGGCGAACGCCCTCGCGCAGATCATCGAAAGCCGCTTCACGCTCTTCAACACCGAACTTGTGGATATCAACGCGATGCGCCCGTGGCGGCAGAAGATCGGCTTCGCGAAGATGCAGACCTGCGGCAACGACTATATCTTTATCGAAAACTTCGACGGCGTGATCACCTGTCCGGAATCGCTGTGCGTCGATCTGTGCGCCCCGCATTACGGAATCGGCGGCGACGGGATTGTGCTGATTGAAAAGTCGAAGATCGCCGACGCGAAGATGCGCTCGTTCAACCGCGACGGCAGCGAGGGCCGCATGGCGGGCAACAACATCCGCTGCGTCGCGAAGTATCTTTACGACAAGGGCTATGTCCGCTCGGAGTATATCAAGATCGAAACGAACAGCGGCGTGCACGCGCTGCGGCTGTATCTCCGGGACGGCAAGGTCAGCTCCGTGTCGGTCGATATGGGGAAGGCGGATCTGTCTCCCGCTTCTCTGCCGGCGAAGGCGGACTGCGAGAAGATGATCGACTA
>CAMZEG010000033.1 GCA_947305635.1 uncultured Clostridia bacterium | reverse complement strand
CGCCCTTGCACATCGGGCAGCCCTTGCCGCCGCAGTTGAAGCACGAGACGTCGATTTCGCACGAGGGCTCGGTGAACGGGAAATGGTGCGGGCGCAGACGGATTTTCGTGTCTTCGCCGTACAGGCTCTTCGCGAACGATTCGAGGTTGCCCTTGAGGTCGGCCATCGTGATGCCCTTGTCGACGACGAGACCTTCGATCTGGTGGAAGATCGGGGAGTGCGTCGCGTCAACGGCGTCGGAACGGTAGACGCGGCCCGGCGCAATCACGCGGATCGGGGGCTTCTGCTGTTCCATGACGCGGATCTGGCAGGGGGATGTCTGGGTGCGCAGCAGCATGTTTTCCGTGATATAAAACGTGTCCTGCGTGTCGCGCGCCGGATGCTCCTTCGGAATGTTCAGCGCTTCAAAGTTGTAGTAGTCCCATTCGACTTCCGGCCCGCTCGCGACGGAAAAGCCCATGCCGTAGAAGATCTCTTTCACTTCGTCAAGCACGATTGAAAGCGGGTGCTTGTGGCCGAGCGCCTTGCGGTCGGCGGGCATCGTCACGTCGATTTTCTCCGCCTTCAGCTTTTCTTCCAGCATCCGCTCCTTGATCTGCTCCACATTCTGCTGAATGTGCGCTTCGATATCGGCGCGGATGTCGTTGGCAAGCTGACCGATCACAGGACGTTCCTCCGCCGTCAGTTTGCCCATGCCCTTGAGGATCGCCGTCAGTTCGCCCTTCTTGCCGAGAAAGCGGACGCGGGCGGCGTCGAGATCCTGCAGCGAGCGCGCCTGCTGCAGCGCCTGCGCGGCTTTTGCGCGGATCTCTTCGAGTTGCTGTTTCATGTTGCAATCAGTCCTTTCGATAAAAGTACGTGTTTCTTGCGGGACAAAAGAAAAACTCCGTCCCCATTTGACCGCGTTGCGGCAAACAGAAGGGACGAAGATAAACTCCGCGGTACCACCCTGATTTTTGCTTTGGAATCCATTCCCGAGCAAACACTCTTGTACCATATAACGGTCGTAACCCGTCGCAGCCTACTGTCGGTTCAGCCGCGCCGCTCCAAAGTGAACTTCAACGAACAAATTCTGGGGAAACGGTTTTCAGCCGCAGCCGTTTCTCTCTGGACCCATTTGGACGTCTACTCTCTTTTTCATCGCGTTTACCCGAATAATTTAGCACAGATTCCGAATAAATGCAAGAGATGTTTGAAAAAAAGTTTGATTTTTTTGCAATGTATGGTAGAATAGGGGTAACGAAACGGAAAGGCGGAAGCAACATGCGTCTTTTGACCAGCGAAGAAATGAAAAAAGTGGAAGCCCACGCGGCCCAGCGCGGCCTGTCCTATCAGCGTATGATGGAGAACGCGGGCGCCGCCTGCGCGCGCAACCTGCGTTCGATTGTGGAAAAGGAGAACGGCACGCGGCGCAACGTGGCGATCCTTTGCGGCAAGGGCAACAACGGCGGCGACGGCTTTGTCATCGCGCGCAAGCTTTATGAAAGCGGCTACCGCGTCTGTCTGATCCTCGTCGCGGGCTATCCCGCCACGCACGAGGCGGAGTATATGTACAAGCTGACCGCGGAGCTGAACATTCCGACGATCTGGTACGACGCCGACCAGCCCAAGGCGTCGAAGACGATCCAGTCCGCGGACGTCATTGTCGACGCCGTGTTCGGCTTCAGCTTCCGCGGCGAAGTCAAGCCTGAGCTCGCGTCGGTGTTCAGCCTTGTCAACGAGTCGCAGGGCCTGAAGTTCGCCATCGACATGCCCTCCGGCGCGTACTGCGACAGCGGCCTTTGCGACGCAAGCTGCGTCTGCGCCGACTACACCATCGCCGTTTCCGCGCTGAAGCCGGCCCATATTCTGCACCCGGCGTCCGACTGCTGCGGCGATATCATCGTCGCGAACATCGGCATTCCGGAGGAGAGCTTCGCCGCGATCGGCTGCGGGCTGTACACCTATCACGCGAACGAGATCGCCGAACGCTTTCCGCGTCGCAAGGTCGACGCGCACAAGGGCGATTTCGGCCATCTGCTGTGTATCTGCGGCAGTGCGGATATGCCCGGCGCCGCGTTCCTCGCGGCAAAGGCGGCGCTGCGCTCCGGCGTCGGCCTCGTCACGCTCGCGTTCCCGCAGTCGCTGTATCCGACGCTCACCGCGAAGCTGACGGAAACGCTGTTCCTGCCGCTGGAAGAGACGCCGGACGGTGCGCTGTCACGCAATTGTATTCCGACGCTGCTGCGGCGCCTCGACCGCTACGACGCGATCGTGATCGGCTGCGGCCTGTCCGTCTGCGAAGACACTGCGGCAGTGCTGCAGGCCGTGCTCGAAAACGCGGCGGTTCCCGTGATCGTCGACGCGGACGGCATAAATCTGCTGTCGCGGAATATAGATTTACTACAGAACGCGGCTGCGCCGGTGATTCTGACGCCGCATCCGAAGGAGATGGCGCGGCTGGCGCAGTGCACCGCGCAGCAGGTCCAGGACGACCGCGCCGGTCTCGCGCGCAGCTTTGCGCAGGAGCAGGGCGTCTACCTCGTCCTCAAAGGCTCCAACACCGTGATCGCGACGCCGGACGACGACCGGCTTTACATCAATGTCACCGGCAACAACGGCCTTGCGAAGGGCGGGAGCGGCGACGTGCTCGCCGGGATGCTCGGCGCGTTCACAGCCCAGAAGGTGCCGCTGCCCGACGCGCTTTGCCTCGGCGTCTATCTGCACGGATACTGCGCCGACGAGCTGGCGCAGAAGGTCTCGAAGACCGGAATGCTGCCGACCGATGTGATCGAAGCGCTGCCGGAATGCTACGCTGCGTTTGAATCCTGACGCAGGGCAAACAGCAATCTCCCCCTGCGCAAGCGGGGGTGCTTTTTTTGAAAAAACTCGGTTTCGCTTTATCTCTGTGCTTTCTCATTTTGCTTTGCGCCTGCGGCAATGCAGGGCAGCGGACCTGTACGCTGTCGCCGTTTTCTGCTGTCGCCTCGTTCTCGTTTCAGGAGACGGACTATCAGGCGCAGGTGACCTATACTTCGCCGGATGACATTGCAGTGTCGATGCTTGAACCGTCGTCCCTGCAGGGCTTGACCTTCCTGCAGAAAGACGCGCAAACGACGGTGCAGTTTGCGGATGTTACGATTCAGGCCGAGGATCTTTCTGTGCTTCCGCTTCCGTCGCCCGTGCCGCAGCTGATGCTGCGGGTACTCGCTGCTGCGGGAAGCAGCAATTTACAGGCTGACAGCGATGGCGTATTCACCGGCGCGCTGGACGACCTGACCTATGAATTGCGGCTGGATTCTATAACGGGTTTGCCGTTGCGTCTTGCTGCGGACGATTTCGTCTGCACGTTTGTCAACAAAACGTAACATTTCACATAGAATATGGCAGCTCCCCATGTTTAGATCGGCGCCGGTCTGCGCATACTACCGGTGACATCAAAAAACAGGGGAGATATGTATATGATCGTCAAACGCGGCGATATCTATTACGCCGATTTACGGCCGGTTGTCGGCTCGGAGCAGGGAGGGATCCGGCCAGTGCTGATCGTGCAGAACGACATCGGCAACAAATTCAGCCCGACCGTGATCGCGGCGGCCATCACCAGCCAGACAGGAAAAACGCCCTTGCCGACGCATATCCGCGTCGACGCGAAGGACAGCGGATTGCTGAAGGATTCCGTCGTATTGCTCGAACAGGTGCGTACGCTCGACAAGCGCAGACTGCGCACGCGGATGGGCGCGCTCGACGAAAAGGACATGGCGCGGATCGATCGCGCGATCTTTGTCTCGTTCGGCCTGCAGACAATTTCAAATATCAGCGCGGCGGTACATACCTGACCGCGCCTTTTGCTCGGAAATTGGCAGATTTTTGTTGAATTCGTGAATTCTTTTGAATGACAAAAAAAGTTGTTGACATCGCATACGCATCATGCTAAAATAAGATGAATTAAAATATAAAGGAGCAATGCTTTATGAAAAAGTTCTTATGCGTTTTCCTTTCGCTCGCGATGATGCTTTCCATGGCGTCGTTCGCCTTTGCCGCGGACGAGAAGGATCTTGCTGATATCCTGTCTGAAAAGCTGATCGATGACGATTTCGTCGCTGCGTTCAACGGCAAGACGCTCGACCTGCCTGAAAGCCTGAAAACGGGCGGCCAATACGATATTCAGGATCTCATCAACCGTAACAAGCTGAACGGCATCAAGTTCCTCGGTCTGGATCTCGGCTTCATGTACGGCAGCAACATTGACGGTCTTGACTGGGGCAACCTGACGGTTTCCCACAGCGATATGAGCACTCTTTGGGGCGAAATGAATCAGTACATGATTCCCATTCTGAAGGAAAACTACACGAACACCGACCGCCTTTGCACGGGTTCCAACGCGACCGCGATCTGCAACTTCCTGGGCCGTCTGCTCAACAAGACCTTCACCAACAAGAACATCAACTTCTCGACGTCCAACTATACAAACGGCACGAGAGACTTCACGATGAAGAGAGATTTCTACATGACGATCTCGAACCAGAGCGGTCTGACCGCCCTGATCCGTGATAACTGGCTGCGTGAGATCACGATTGACGGCAAAACGTCCTATGAGCGCAAGGTCAACTACCGTCCGCTTTTGATCGGCGTGCTGAATGTGCCGATTTATAACGAAGACGGTTCCTCGACCTCCTGGGGCGACATGGAATACTACTTCACGGTTCCGTCGAAGGAGTATAAGGATCCTGCCGAACTCGGCGGCTTCATCATCAAGTCCGTGATCGAAAACGCGATCAACGACGGCCCGCTGCAGTACCTGCTGACCGCGCTGAAAACCTTGATCAAGAATTACACCCTTGCGAACAACGATATTTACGATTCCGTTGTCGCTCTGATGCAGAACAAAATCGCGGGCAACTGCGTGACCGCCGACGCGCTGCACGATTTCGGCACGCTGTTCAACACGATGGCGAACAACAACAGCCGTGCGAACTCCGACCGTCTGCAGCTCTTCACGTTCCCGGAATACCGCTTCTGCAATTCCAAGGACAACACCGAAGCGTTCCTGTACCTGATGGCGTACCTGAACCTTGTCGGCAAGCATCTTTCCAACGCGAGCGTTGTCAACGGGTTTAAGTCCAAGATCAGCTCCAGCGGCGCGATCAACGGCACGCAGAAGAGCTATCTCAAAATGATGATTGACGCGATGTTCTTCGGCGATCTGACTGAACTTGCAAAGAATATGCAGGCAATTTCGAAGTCCAACCTGCACAATGTCGGTCATGTCTGGCTGTGGAACTTCGGCGACTTCTATTCCCGTCTGCTGAACACGATCGCTTCGTTCTTCGACGGCATCTTCAGAACCTTGAAGAACGGCATCAATCTGGATATGTTCGGTTAAGCATAATTCCCGATTTCCGACACAAACTAAAGATAAGCCCGGGCCGCGGTGCCCGGGTATTCTTTTTCGGAAAGAGGCACAACCATGGACAACAGAAGTTCTTCCAACAAATGTATCGGCTGCACGGTGGAAAACTGCGCGCACCACGCCAAAAGCGAAGACTACTGCACGCTGCATCAGGTCTCGATTGGGACGCACGAACAGGATCCGACCGAACCGCAGTGCGTGGACTGCGAATCGTTTCTGCCGGACAACTGAACAAAGAAAGCGCTCTTCGGGGCGCTTCTTGACTTTTTTGGGACCATCGGGTAGAATGATACAAAAAGGAGGCGGTAATATGCGCGTTGCGGGCGTTGTCAGCGAATTCAACCCGTTCCATAACGGCCATCGTTATCTGATCGACTGTGTCCGCGCGTCGGGTGCGACGCATGTTGCCGCCGTGATGAGCGGCAGCTTTGTGCAGCGCGGGGAAGCCGCTTTTGCCGATAAGTTTCTGCGCGCCCGGGCCGCCGTATTGGGCGGGGTCGACCTTGTTGTCGATCTGCCGGTGCCGTGGTCGCTCGGCGGGGCGCAGACGTTTGCGCGCGGCGGCGTCTCTCTACTGAACGCGCTCGGCTGCAATACGCTCGCGTTCGGCTGCGAAACCGCGGATCTGAAGCTGCTGCAGCGTACCGCACAGCTGCTTGCAAGCGAAGCGATTCTCGCCGAAGCCGCCGAAGCCATGCGCGGCGGCATGACCTATCCCGCGGCATTGCGGCAGTCTTTGCTGGCCGCCGGGGCCGCGGACAGCGCTTCTCTGATCGATCAGCCGAACAACGTCCTCGCGGTCGAATATCTCAAGGCACTGACGGAACAAAGCAGCGCGATGCAGCCCTGCGCCGTGCAGCGTATCGGGGAAAACCATGACGCGCCGCTCGCCGCCGGCAAGATCCAGTCCGCCGCCGCGATCCGCGCGCTGCCGGATTTGTCCTTGGCCGCGCCGCTGATGCCGTCGGAGGTGTATCGCGTCTTTTACGAAAACCCCGGGCGTCTGCTTTCGCGGGCAAATTATGAGACCGCCGTTCTGACCGCGCTGCGGCTGCTGCCGGATGACGCGTTCGACGCTTTTGTCGACGACCGCAGCGGTCTGCGGGACCGCCTGCGTTCTGCCGTGCGTACCGCGTCCACCTTGGACGAATTGTATCAGGCGGCCAAAACAAAAAGCGTGACGCTCTCGAAGGTGCGCCGCGCCGTGATACAGTTGTTTTTGCAGATTCCGACCGATGCGGCCGCGGGATCGCCGTCGTATCTGCGTGTGCTCGCCGCCAACGAGCGCGGGCTGGAGCTGCTTTCCGGCGGTAAGATCACGCTGTCGGTCGTGACAAAGCACAGCGAGGCCATGGCGCTGGACAGCGCCGGTCAGACGCTGTATCAGCTGCAGTGCCGCGCGAGCGATCTCTACGCGCTTTGCGCCAAAGAAAAACGAGCTTGCGGTACGGAACAGACAAGCTCGATTCAGATTATTCGACCGGCTGCGCAATCACAGCCTCGTCCGACACGTCCGTGATCAGAACGTTAAGAAAGCTGCCGCTTGCGGCCGTTGTTTTGACCAGGACGGGCGTATAGTTGGCGGTGTAGCCGAACGCATAGCCGTCCTTTCGCGTGCTTTCCAAGAGCACGCGTTCTTTTTTGCCGATCTGACTGCGGAAGAATCGCTGCCGCAGCGTTTCGCCGAGCGCCAGCATCTGCGCGGCGCGGGCTTCCTTTTCTTTTTTCGTCACATGGTCCGGCATGGTTTCCGCTCTGGTGCCAGCGCGGACGGAATAGGGGAAGACGTGCAGCTTTTCGAAGCCGATCTCCTCCACATAGCGCAGGCTTTCCGCGAAGTCCGCGTCCGTTTCGCCGCAAAAGCCGACCATGACGTCGGTCGTCAGCGTGCAGTCCTTGAACTGCGCCCGCAGCGTATTACACAGCGCGCGGAACGCATCCGCCGAATAGTGCCGATTCATGCTGCGCAGCGTTTTGTCACATCCGCTTTGCAGCGAGATATGAAACTGCGGACACAGCTTATCCAGCTTGGCAAGTTTCGCGATCACTTCGTCCGTCAGATGATCCGGCTCCAGCGAGCCAAGCCGCACGCGTTCAATGCCGGCGACGGCGCAGGCGCGGGCTACCGCGTCGGGGAACGTGCAGCCGATGTCCTGCCCGTAGGATGACAGGTTGATGCCGACGAGCACGACCTCTTTGTAGCCGTTCGCCGCGATGGCGCGAATCTCGTCTTCAAGGAGGTTCAGCGGCTTGGAGCGGACCCGACCGCGGGAATAGGGGATGATGCAGTAGGAGCAGAAGCGGTTGCAGCCGTCCTGAATCTTGACGATCGCACGGGTTCGTTCGTCATAGCCGTGAATGACGCACGGCACAAAGCGGTCGCCCGTTTGGTGCGGCTCGATCGCGACGATCTGTCTGCCGTTTTTGGAAAAGGTATCGAGCAGTTCGATCAGCCGGTCGTTGTTCTTGTTGCCGATGATGATGTCGACGACCGGCAGCTTTGCGGCGTCGTCAGGAAACGCCTGCGTCATGCAGCCGGTCAGGACGAGGATCGCCTGCGGGTGCTCGCGGCGCAGTTTGTGCAGCCGCTGTCTCGTCTTGCGGTCCGCTTCGGCTGTGACGGTGCAGGAGTTGACGATATAGATATCCGCGTCCTCTTTTCCGTCCGCAAGGGTATAGCCGTTCTGCGCGAGGGCTTCTGCCATCACGCGGCTTTCGTACTGATTCACCTTGCACCCGAGCGTATAAATTGAAGCTTTCATGTTGCCCGTCCTTGAATTATGAGTTGTTTGTATTATAAATCAGCCCTCGGAGAATTGCAAGCCCCGGGGGCTATTTTTCGCGTAGCGTGCATAGGTATTTAGAAAAGGAGGCATCATAAAATGAAACGTTTGACGGCTGTTTGTGCGGTACTGCTGATGCTGTTATGCGCGGTATCGCTTTGCGCTTTTGCGGAAGAAGGCCCCGGCAAAATCACGGCGCAGAGCGCAATATTGATGGATCAGGCGACGGGGAAAGTGCTCTATGAAAAGGACGCGCACCGAAAGATGTACCCCGCGTCCGTGACGAAGATCATGTCGCTTCTGCTGTTCGTGGAGGCGATCGAGGACGGCGATCTGAAACTGACCGATACCGTCGAAGCGAAGACCGAAGCGGTACAGAAAGGCGGGTCGCAGATCTGGCTGAAGGAAGGCGAGACGATGACCGTCGACGAGCTGCTGCGCGCCACGGCGATCGGTTCCGCCAACGACGCATGCGCGGCGCTGGCCGCAGCAATCAGCGGCTCGGAAGCGTCGTTCGTCAAGCAGATGAATCTGCGCGCGAAATCGCTCGGCATGCACGACACGCATTTTGAAAACTGCACGGGCCTAGATGACGACTGCGACAACCATCTGACCACGGCGTATGATATCGCGCTGATGTCCCGCGCGCTGCTGTCTCACGACATGATCCGCGATTATACCACCGTCTGGATGGACTCCCTGCGCGACGGGAAGACGCAATTGGTCAACACCAACAAACTCGTGCGCTTCTATGCGGGCACGACCGGCCTCAAAACCGGCACGACGACGAAGGCGGGCTGCTGCATCAGCGCTTCCGCCGAGCGAAACGGGCTGCACCTGATCTCGGTCGTTCTGCATGCGCCAAGTGGCAACGACCGCTTTTCCGACGCGAAAGTCATGCTTGACTGGGGCTTTACGAACTTTGAATCGGTCGTACCATCAATCGATGGCGCGGCTTTGCAGCCCGTCCCGGTGCGGCACGGGATTGCAGCGCAGGTTGCCGTCGAAGTCGACGCGATGCAGCCGCTTTTGCTGAAAAAAGGTGAAAAGGAGAAGCTGCGGACGGAGATCACCCTCGCGGAAGACCTGTTCGCTCCCGTGGAGCAAGGACAGATCGTCGGCGAAGTGACGGTTTCGCTCGGAAAAGAGCAGCTCTCGTCCTGTCCGGTGCGGGCAAAGGAGGCGGTGCGCGCGCTGAAGCTCGGCGACGTTCTTCTGCAAATGCTCGACGCGCTGCGCACGCGGCGCTGAGCGAAAAACAAGTGGCGGTTGACAAACGCCGTAATTTGTATTAAAATGTAACACAATATCATCAGGAAGTGAACGGAGGAAAATCATGTCGTTTTCTTTTTCCAAAAAATATGTATCCGCGTTTCTGACGGACGAGGAGATTTTTGCATACCGTGAGCAGATCCGCGCCGCGCATCGCGCGCTGCACGAAAAAACGGGCGCCGGTTCCGACTATACGGGCTGGATCGACCTGCCCGTGAATTACGATAAAGCGGAGTTCGCGCGGATCAAGGACGCCGCGAAGCGCATTCAGGCGCATTCCGATCTTTTGATCGTCATCGGTATCGGCGGGTCCTACCTCGGTGCGCGCGCCGTGATCGAGGCCGTGAAGTCGCAAAACTACAACGCGCTTTGCAAAGATACGCCCGCGATCTATTTTTCCGGCAACTCCATCAGCGGCACCGCGCTGCGCGAGCTGGTTTCGCTTTGCGAGGGCAAGGACTTTTCGGTCAACGTCATCTCGAAATCCGGGACGACGACCGAACCCGCGATCGCGTTCCGCGTGTTCCGCAAGATGCTGATTGAAAAATACGGCAAAGAGGGCGCCGCAGCGCGCATCTTTGTGACGACCGACAAGCAGAAGGGGACGCTCAAGCACCTCGCGGACACCGAAGGCTACGAGACCTTCGTCGTGCCCGACAACGTCGGCGGCCGCTATTCCGTGCTGACCGCGGTCGGCCTGCTGCCGATCGCCGCCGCCGGAATCGATATCGACGATCCCGCGGAAAACGCCTGCTACCGGTACGTCGCTATCCGCAACGCGCTGTATCGCAAGGGAAAGAAGACGGAGCTCTTTGCCTGCTACGAGCCGAACTTCACCATGATGAACGAATGGCTCAAGCAGCTCTTCGGCGAAAGCGAGGGCAAGGACGGCAAGGGGCTGTTCCCGACGTCCGCGATCTTTTCGACCGACCTGCATTCGCTCGGCCAGTATATCCAGCAGGGCGAACGCATCCTCTTTGAAACAGTCATCCATCTGCGCGCGCCGCAGCTCGACTATGAGATTCAGGCGGAAGAGGACAATGTCGACGGGCTCAACTTCCTTGCCGGCAAGCCGCTCTCCTTCGTCAGCGAAAAGGCGTTTCAGGGCACTGTCCTCGCGCACTACGACGGCGGTGTGCCGAACGTGATTTTGACGCTGGACCGGCTCGACGAAGCGAACCTCGGCTATCTCATCTATTTCTTCGAAAAGGCGTGCGCCGTTTCGGGCTATGTGCTCGGCGTCAATCCCTTCGATCAGCCCGGCGTGGAAAGCTATAAGCGCAACATGTTTGCGCTTTTGGGCAAGCCAGGTTACGAAAAAGAAAAAGAAGCACTTGAACATCGGCTTTCCATGTGATATAATAAACATGTCAGCCGTACAAGCGGTAATACAGACAAGGAGGAAATGAGTATGATTTCTCTCATTTTAGGACACAAAGGTTCAGGCAAAACAAAGCATTTGATTTCTTGTGTAAACGAGGCGGTTGAAACCTCAAAGGGCAACGTGATCTGCGTTGAAAAAGAAACCAAATTAACATATGACGTCAACTATCGTGCAAGACTGATCGCGACCGACGACTACGAAGTCAAGGGCTACGAAGCGTTCTACGGCTTTCTGGCCGGCGTCTGCGCGGGCAACCACGACATCACCGACGTGCTTGTCGACGCGACGCTGCGGATCGGCGGCAGAGATTACAACGCGCTGGCGAAATTCTTTGAGCAGGTGTATGAGCTCAGCGAAGTCCATGAGACCGCGTTCGTGTTTACGGTCTCGGCCGACAAGGAAGAATTACCGGATTCCATCTTCAATTTCTGCAAGATCCTGTAAGGACACATCATTCCGGCGGTTACTTGACGGTAGCCGCCGTTTTTAGTGAGGGACATACCATGCCGGACGAATCCTATGAAAACCAGGCCAGAGCAGACGGCTTTACAATCGTCTGCGGAATCGACGAAGCCGGACGCGGCCCGCTTTGCGGCCCCGTCTGCGCCGCCGCGGTGATTCTGCAGCCCGGCTGCGTGATCGAAGGGCTCAACGATTCCAAAAAGCTCAGCGAAAAAAAGCGCGAGGCGCTTTTCGACGTGATCCGCGAACAGGCGGTTTGCTACGGCATCGCGATGTCGACGGCGAAAGAGATCGACGAAATCAACATTCTGCAGGCGACCTATCTCGCCATGCGCCGCGCGGTCGAAGCGCTGAAGGTGCAGCCGGACTGCGCGCTGATCGACGGCAACGGCAAGCCGGGACTTTCGATCGAGCAGCGCACGATTATCAAGGGCGACAGCAAGAGCGTTTCCGTCGCCGCCGCGTCGATTCTCGCGAAAGTGACGCGGGATCGCTACATGCTCGAGATGGACCGTATGTACCCACAGTACGCCTTCGCACAGCATAAAGGCTACGGCACAAAGCTGCACTACGAACGGATCGAACAGTACGGCCTTTGCCCGGAGCACCGCCGGACGTTTTTGAAAAAGATTCTGGAGGCGCAGCAGTGAGCCGCGCCGAGACCGGCCGGATCGGCGAAGACACCTGCGCGTGGTACTACGAAAAGCACGGCTATACCGTACTCGGCCGCAACGTCCACGCCCGCTATGGCGAGATCGACGTGATTGCCGAAAACGACGAATTTCTTTGCTTTGTCGAAGTGAAGACCCGCAGGTTCGGCGCAGCCGTATCTCCGGCGGAAGCCGTCGATTACAAAAAGCAGCAAAAGCTTGTTCTGACCGCGCAGTCGTATCTGCAATTGCATCCGATCGAAAAGCAGCCGCGCTTCGACGTGTTCGAAGTGCTCGTCGGCGAAGACGGGCGGCCGAAACAGGTACGCTTCATTGCGGACGCGTTCGACGCCGCCTGTATCGACGGCCTTTATTACTGACGAAACGCGGGCGTAAAAATCTTTTGATTATTTTTCAAAAAAGGTTTTACAATCCGCCCGTTTCGTGCTATGATAACTCTATTGAAAATCATGGGAGGTCAAAACCATGCTTTATATCAGTACACGCGATACATCCGTCCGCGTTTCCGCCGCGCAGGCGATCGCCCGCGGCATCAGCGCTGACGGCGGTCTCTTTGTGCCCGAAGAGATTCCCGCGATTTCGAAGGAATTCCTGCAGGAGCTTTCGACGCTTGACTATATCTCCCGCGCGAAGAAGATCCTCGCTTTGTATCTGACGGATTATACGCCGGAAGAGATCGATTTTTGCGTCAGCGGCGCCTACGCGCCCGGTAAGTTCTCGAGCGAAAAGGTCTCGCCGCTGCATACGATTGCGGACGGCGCCCATGTGCTGGAACTCTGGCGCGGCCCGACCTGCGCCTTCAAGGACATGGCGCTGCAGCTGCTGCCGTATCTTTTGACGACCGCCGCGAAAAAGACGGTCGCCGACAAGACGATCGTGATCCTTGTCGCGACGTCCGGCGATACGGGTAAAGCCGCGCTCGCGGGCTTTTGCGACGTGCCCGGGACGAAGATCATGGTGTTCTATCCCAACGACGGCGTCAGCCCGATGCAGAAGCTGCAGATGACGACGCAGGAGGGGAGCAACGTCTGTGTCTGCGCAATCAACGGCAACTTCGACGACGCGCAGAACGGCGTCAAGGCGATCTTCACCGATCCGGACGTCGCGAAAAAGCTCGACGCGCACGGCATGATGTTCTCCTCCGCGAACTCCATCAACTGGGGCAGACTCGTCCCGCAGATCGTCTATTACATTTCGGCCTACTGCGACCTGATCGCCGACGGCACGATCCAAAACGGTGACGAGATCAATATCGTCGTCCCGACCGGCAACTTCGGCAACATCCTCGCCGCCTACTACGCGCGGATGATGGGCGTCCCCGTGAAGACGCTGCTTTGCGCGTCCAACGCGAACAACGTTTTGACCGAGTTTCTTACGGACGGCGTCTATGACCGCAACCGCCCGTTCTATACGACGACCTCGCCTTCGATGGATATCCTCATTTCCTCGAATCTGGAACGCCTTCTGTTCCACCTAGCCGGTGATGACGACGCGCGGGTGCGCGGATGGATGGCGCAGCTGAAGGAAAGCGGCCGCTATACGGTCGAAGACGATATCCTGACGAAGCTGCATGCGCAGTTTGCCGCCGGCTGCTGCGACGATACCGCGACCAAGGCGACGATTGCCAAAACCTGGCGTGAGGGCTATCTCTGCGATACGCATACGGCGGTTGCCGTCAACGTCTATGAGGCCTATTCGGCGAAAACCGGCGATCTGACGCCGACCGTGATCGCCTCGACCGCGAACCCCTATAAGTTCAGTAAAGCCGTTTTAGAGGCCGTTACGGGCCAAAGCCCGGACGCGCTCAACGAGTTTGAGCAGGTCGACCGCCTGATCGAAGTCACCGGTGAACCCTGTCCGCCGCAGCTTGCGACGCTCAAGGAAAAAACGCCGCGCGTCACCGATTGCTGCAATCGCGCGGACATGGCGCAGAAGGTCTACGAGATGCTCGGCATCTGACATCGAAAACAGAAATCGCGGCGGTATGCGTTACCCGTGTGCCGCCGGTTTCTCTTGCAAAGGAGGGAACACCTTGAAGCTTTTCACAATCGCGGATCTGCATCTGTCGCTCGGCGCCGATAAGCCGATGGATGTGTTCCCGGGCTGGGCGGACTACGTCGAACGGCTGGCGCAGAACTGGCGAAAGCTCGTGACCGACGAAGACGTTGTCGTGATCCCCGGCGATATCTCGTGGGAGATGGATCTCGCGCAGTGCAAAACCGATTTTACGTTTCTCGACGCACTGCCCGGACAAAAGGTGCTGCTCAAGGGCAACCATGACTACTGGTGGACGACCAAAAAGAAACTGGACGCCTTCCTCGATGAAAACGGGTTCTCAACGCTGCATATCCTCTTCAACAACGCCTACCGCTTCGGCGATTATACCGTCGTCGGCACGCGCGGCTGGTTCTACGACGCGGAGCACGACCCGGACAACAAGGTGCTCTTGCGCGAAGCGGGACGGCTGCGGCTGTCCATCGAAGCGGGCAGGGCGCTCGGTGGAGAACTGATCTGCTTTCTGCATTACCCGCCCGTGACCGTCAGTCAGGGCTGCGACGAGCTGCTCAGCGTGCTGCGCGAAGCCGGGATCAAACGCTGTTTTTACGGCCATCTGCACGGCGCTTCGACCGCGCAGGCCGTCAACGACGTCCTGGACGGCGTCAAATTTCAGCTGATCTCTGCGGATTATTTGCATTTTTGTCCGTATTTGGTGGAAAAAATTTGAAAAAACTATGGAAATCTTGAACAGAATCTGTTATAATACATTGGTTATTATGCATAATGGGTCTGTCTGAAATGACGCCGGCCCGGAAAATCAGGAAAAGGAGTACACAAACATGAGCTTGAAAAATTGCAACAAAGCAGAGGAAGCGAACCTTTATACCATGGAAGTTTCCATTGACGGTGCGACCTTCAACGACGCGATGAACCGCGCGTTCCAGAAGCAGAAGAACCGCATCGCGCTGCCCGGTTTCCGCAAGGGCAAGGTCACCCGCAAGATGGCGGAGGCCTTCTACGGCAAGGGCTTTCTGTATGAAGACGCGCTCGACCTTTGCTATTCCAAGGCTGTGGAGGACGCGATCGCCGAGTCCGGTCTTGACGTTGTCGGCACCAAGAGCGCCGATATCAAAGAGATCGGGGAAGACGGCGTGGAGCTGACGATTGAAGTGTACGTCAAGCCCGAAGTCGAAGTCCAGGCCTATAAAGAGCTGAAAGCGACCAAAAAGAAGGTCGAAGCTACCGACGAAGAGATCAACGCAAAGATCGACGAGCTTGTCAAGCGCAACGCGCGCATCAGCGCCGTCGAAGACAGAGCTGCGCAGGACGGCGACATCGCCGTGATCGACTTTGAAGGCTTTGTGGATGGCGTTGCGTTCGAAGGCGGCAAGGGCGAAAACTACGAGCTGAAGCTCGGCTCCGGCACGTTCATTCCCGGCTTTGAAGACCAGATCATCGGCCACAACGCCGAAGACGAGTTCGACGTCAACGTGACCTTCCCGCACGAATATGCCGAAGAACTCGCCGACAAGGCCGCCGTGTTCAAGGTGAAGCTCCACGAAATCAAGTCCGAAGAGTTCCCCGAGGTGGACGATGAGTTTGCGCAGGACGCCGCGGACTGCGACACCGTGGACGATCTCAAAAAGCAGCTTGCCGACGAGATCAAGAAGGAAAAGGAAGACGCGAACGACCACGAGATCCGCACCCAGCTGTTTGAAAAGCTGGTCGAAAACACCGTCGTCGACCTGCCGCCGGTCATGGTGGATTCCGAAATCGAAAACCAGATCCGCGACATGGATTACCGACTGTCCTCGCAGGGCATGAACTTCCAGACCTACCTGCAGTACATGGGCATGGATCTTGACGCCTACAAAGAGCAGATGAGACCCGAAGCCGAGAAGGCCGTGAAGCTGCGTCTCGCGCTGGAGACCGTCGCCGCGACCGAAGGCATCGAAATCACCGAAGAAGAGCTCGACGCCGAATACGCGAAGTACGCGGAGCAGTACAAGATGGAAAAGGATCAGATCCAGAAGATCATCCCCGTCGACGGCCTGAAGAAGGATATGGCCGTGGAGCGCGCCATTCAGGTGATCCGCGACAGCGCGAAGATCACAACGGCAAGAAAGCCGCGCGCGGCAAAGGAAAAGGCCGACGCCGCCGAAACGGAAGCGAGCGCTGAATAAGCTGCCGCCTTACACCCAACAATGACTTTACCGGGCGTTTTGCCCAATACGAAATACAGGAGTTGATGACATGGCAAGAGACGACGATAACAGCAAAGACAAGCCGGTACGCTGTTCATTTTGCAATAAAGCACAAAATGAAGTCGCGACCCTGATTGCGGGCCCGGGCGTTTATATTTGCGATGAATGTGTGGAGCTTTGCCAGTCCATCATCAGCGAAGAGCCCAACGCGCGCAAGAGCAAAGAGGGGAAGCTGGACTTTGAATCGCTGCCGCGTCCGCATGAGATCAAGCAAAAGCTTGATGAATATGTGATCGGGCAGGACGAAGCCAAAAAAGCCCTCAGCGTTGCGGTTTACAATCACTATAAGCGCATTTACTCGAAGTCCAAC
>CAMZEG010000032.1 GCA_947305635.1 uncultured Clostridia bacterium | reverse complement strand
GCTGCCGATGATCCAGACCAGCATGAGCCGCAACGATCTTGTCGCCGTCGGGTTTTCGACCGTGTTCAAGTACATCGGCGGCAAAAAGCCGCAGCAGCAGATTCCGGCGGAGGACACATGGACGGGCGCGCGCGTCAGCGGACAGGACGTTCTGCGGATGGATATCGACAAGAACGCTGCGATTCTGAAATCTTTCATTTACGATTAACGCTCTCGGCGTGTCGGCTGTTCGGCTGGCGCGCCGTTATTTATGACTTGCATTTCCTGTGCCGGATATGCTATACTATATAGCGATAAATCTCGACAGGAGGGGACGCGTATGGCGCAGCAGCCGGATACCAGGCAGCTCTATGTGCAGAATGTTAAAAGCATCCTGCAGTATAACGCCGTACGCAATCCCGGTGCGCCAGCAATCCGCCTGCGTGACGAAACCGGTTCTCTGACGCGCGTCTCCTACCGTAAGCTGCTTAATTACGTCAACCGGATCGGAACGGCGCTGCTGCGCCGCGGACTTTCCGGTGAAAACATCGCGGTGATCGGCAGAAACAGCGAGGGCTGGTGCTACGCGTTTCTGGCGGTGCTTTGCGGCGTCGGCGTTACCGTTCCGCTCGACCGCGAAATGTCCGCCGACAGTCTGCAGCATCTGATCCGTTTTGCGTCGATCAAGGCGATCTTCGCGGATGCCGCGACACGGAAAAAGCTCGGCGGCATCCAAAAGAAGCTGCCGAAAAAGCTGCAGGTGTTCGCGCTCGAAGCGCAGAGCGACGACGGCGCAACGACCGTCTATTCGCTGATTGAAGAAGGGGAAAGCCTGATCGACGAAGGCGACGACAGCTATATGCACCGCTCGATCGACCCCGACGCGCTCGCGCTGCTGCTGTTCACCTCCGGTACGACCGACAGCGCCAAGGCGGTCATGCTCTCGAACCGCAACCTTTGCGCCGACGTGATGCTGGTTGCGCGCCGTGTTGCGCTGACGACCGAGGATGCGACGCTTTGCGTACTGCCGCTGCACCACGCCTATCAGATGATCTGCATGCTGCTGATGTTTTATGTCGGCGGTAGCGTCAGCTTCTGTCCGGGTCTGCGCTATCTTTCGCGCGATCTGACGTTCTATTCGCCGACCTTATTTGTCTGCGTGCCGTTGATGCTCGAAAAGATGCATAAAAAGATCTTTGAGCAGCTCTCCAAACAAAGCGGTATCAAGCGCGTCTTTACAACCGGACGGCTGTCCAGTCTTCTCGAACGCTTCGACTGGTCCGATTTCCGCAAGTTCGTCTATAAGCTGATCCATCAGGCGTTCGGCGGCAAGCTGCGCATGATCATCTGCGGCGCGGCGGCGCTCAACCCCGACCTTGCGCGGGACTTTGCGTCGTTCGGCCTGCCGGTCATCATTGGCTACGGCCTGACGGAGTGCAGTCCGATCGTGATGTGCAACGACGGCATTTCGCCGCAGCCAGATACGGTCGGCAAACCGCTGGACGACGTGGACGTCATTCTCGACGAGGTCGACGAAAACGGCGCCGGTGAAATCTGCGTCAAAGGCCCGATCGTCATGCTCGGGTACTATAAAAACAAAAAAGCTACTAACGCCGTTTTGCGCGACGGCTGGCTGCGGACCGGCGATCTCGGCTACTGCGACGAAAACGGGAACTACCATATCACCGGCCGCACGAAGAATGTGATCGTGACCAAGGGCGGAAAGAACATCTATCCCGAGGAGCTCGAAGCCTATCTCAACAACGATCCCGTCGTGCTGGAATCGCTGATTTTCGGCGAAGCGAAGGACGGCGACGAAACGGTCGTCGTGCAGGTCGTGCCCGACGAGGACGCGATCAAAGAAAAGATCGGGAAGGACGAGCTGTCGAACGACGACGTTCAGAACGCCGTTTCCGACGTCGTCGGCCGGGTCAACCGTCTGCTGCCGGCCTATAAAGCGATTCGCAAGGTGCTGATCCGCAAGGACCGCTTTGATCGGACCGATACCCAAAAAGTCAAGCGCAGCGGCGAAGCGCCCGATGACGCGCCGCCGTCGGATTCGAAAGAAACAACACTCTGATACAGGAGGCCATACTATGAAACGCATGCTATCCCTTTTGCTTTGTCTGATCCTTGTGTGCGGCACCTGCGCGTTTGCGGGCGCTGTGTACGAGAATACGCCGGAAGCGGATTTTTCGGTCCAGCTTTCGGTGCAGTACCATCAGACCGAGGCGCGAAAAGTCTTCTCCATGATCAACGACTTCCGCACCGGCAGCGACGCGTGGTACTGGAACGAGAATAACGACGCCAAAGTCACGGTGAGCGGCCTGCAGCCGATGCAGTATGATGAATCGCTGGAAAAGATCGCGATGCAGCGCGCCGCGGAGCTTGTCGTCCAGATGGCGCATGTGCGGCCGGACGGCACGCAGTGCTTTACCGCGTTCGGCTCCTATCAGGGTGCGGCCGAAAATATCGCCGCCGGGCAGGAGACCGCCGAGGCGGTGCATGCCGCGTGGCGCGAGGACGACGCACAGTACGCCGGGCAGGGCCACCGCCGCGTGATGCTTTCCGACGCGCTGCAGGCGGTCGGTATCGCCTGTGTGGAATACAACGGATACTACTATTGGGCCGAAGCGTTCAAAACAGCCGTACAGGACGAAACGCAGTCCGATCCCATCGATCTGGAAACGACCGTGAGCGTGAACGTCGCCCCTTCACAGGTGAAGGAGTACATCGTCTCTTCGTCTGCGGAATCTTTTTCGCTGAAGCCCGGCGAAAAAAAGGCGCTGCCGACGACCACGCTGTCGCTGAAGCTGAACTATTCGCTGTTCACGCAATCGATCCCGCTTTCCCTCTTCTGGAGCAGCAGCGACAACGCCATCGTGTCTGTGAACGACGGCATGCTCTTTGCCGTGAAGGAAGGCTCGAGCAGCATTCGCGCGAATCTCCACGGCCGGATTCTGGAGTATCCCGTCACAGTTTTGCATCAGCATATGACCGAGGTGCTGCCGCCTGTCACGGCGACCTGCCTGACAACGGGTCTGACGGCCGGTTCGCGCTGCACAACCTGTGGCGAGATCCTTGTAGCGCAGGAAGAGGTTCCCGTGCAGCCGCATGATTTCGTGACGAAAATCACCCGCGCGAAGTATCAGAAGGACGGACGCATTGTCAAGACCTGTTCGGTCTGCGGTCTGCGGCAGGTGATCGACATCCCGCAGATCAAAACGATCAAAGTGTCGGCGAAGACCTATACGTTCGACGGCAGCAAGCATAAGCCGAAGGTGCGCCTCGTTGACAGCGAAGGCAACGTTCTGCGCCGCGACCGCGACTATACGCTGACCTATCCGTCCGGCATGAAGAAGGTTGGCACCTATCAGATCGAAGTCAAACTGATCGGCAATTACAAGGGAAGCAAGACGATCACGTTCAAGATTCTCCCTGCCGGCGTCAAGAATCTGAAGGCCACACCCGGCGTCAAGAGCGCCGCTCTCTCGTGGGACCCGGCGGACGGCGCAACGGACTACATTGTCTATTATTCCGAAACAAAGAAGGGCGGCTACCGCAAGCTTGGCTCCACCCTGAAGACATCCGCATCCATGATTCAGCTTGAAAGCGGTAAAACCTATTATTTCCGTGTCCGCTCCGTTACAAAACGCGGGACAAGCCAGTGGAACGGCCCGCTTTGCAGCCCGGTCAAGGTCGTTGCGAAATAACAAAGCGGAAATCCCGAAAATCCCTTGATTTTTTCCGGGAAGGATGGTATAATACCACAAGCTTTGAAAAGCGAAAAGTGAATATCCGTATGAAGTTTGCAGGAGATGCGCTGCATGGCGCGACCGAAGGAGTTAAACTCTCAGGTGTCCGACCTCTCGTTTGAGCGCGGGCAGGACTGTGAACGGACGGGACTTTGGAGAAGCTGTGCATTTAAGTGCAGTGCCGAAGGTGAAAGCGCATCGCGTGAATCTCTCAGGCAAAAGGACAAAGTAAAATCACCCCGCTTGACGGCAGAGTTCTGCCGTTTCTGCGCGGTGATTGCGGTCTGCTGACTTGGGCGAACGGTGCGCATGCACGGTTCGCCTTTTGCTTTTCGTGCAAATAGAAGCGCGGAGTATTCCGCAATGGGAGGACATTTTTATGGAACAATTCTTTGCAAAAGTCGCAGAAGTCAACGACGCGATCAACGGCGTCGTCTGGGTCAAGATCGGTCTGTTTCTGCTGATCGGCGCCGGCGTCATCATGACAGTGGCGAACCGCTTCTTCCAGGTCACGCACATCGGCCACTGGTGGAAGGAAACCATCGGCAGCATCTTCGGCAAGGGCAGTGCGTCTCGCCGCAAGACCGACAAAACGAGCATCTCGCAGTTCCAGGCGCTCTGCACGGCGCTTGCCGCGACGATCGGTACCGGTAACATCGCCGGCGTTTCCGCGGCAATCGTGATCGGCGGCCCGGGCGCCGTCTTCTGGATGTGGGTCGCGGCCTTCCTGGGCATGATGACCAACTATTCGGAAAACGTCCTCGGCATCTACTACCGCCGGCGCAACCGGGACGGCGAATGGTCCGGCGGCGCGATGTACTATCTTGCCGATGGCCTCGGCAGCAAAAAGGGCATGAAGTGGCCGGGCAAGATCCTCGCGGTGCTCTTTGCGATTTTTGCAATTCTTGCTTCGTTCGGTATCGGCAACATGGGCCAGATCAACAAGATCACACTGAACATCCAGTCCGCGTTCTTCACCGATGAGATGGTGCTCGGCGCCGTCGGCGGCATCCCCGTAATCAGCATCATTATCGGCGTCGTGCTGATGATCCTTGCCGCGCTGATCATCATCGGCGGCCTGCAGCGCATTGCCGCCTTTGCGGAGCGCGTGGTGCCATTTATGTCGGTGCTGTATGTTATCGGCGCGCTGATCATCTGCATCATGAACTACCAAAACATCGGTGCGATGTTCGTCGCAATCTTCAAGTTCGCGTTCGGCGTCAAGGCCGTTGCCGGCGGCGCTGCCGGTGTGGCGATCAGCCAGGTTATTACACAGGGCTGCAAGCGCGGCGTCTTTTCGAACGAGGCCGGTCTCGGCTCGTCCGTCATGGTGCACTCCTCCTCCAACGTCAAGGAACCTGTCCGTCAGGGCATGTGGGGCATCTTCGAAGTTTTCTTTGATACGTTTATCGTCTGCACGATGACGGCGATCGTCGTCCTTTCCTCCGGTCATATCGACCTTGCGACAGGTGCGGTCAAAGAGGGGATCAATGACGCGACGCTGGTTGCGCAGGTCTTCGGCGAATCCTTCGGTCATATCGGTGAGATCTTTGTCGCGGTCGCGATGTTGCTCTTCGCGTTCACGACCGTTCTCGGCTGGTCGCAGTACGGGACCAAGGCCGTGGAATACCTCTTCGGCACAAAGTCCACGATCGTCTACAAGATCATCTTTACGCTGATGATCATCTCCGGCGCCGTGATGACTTCTTCTCTTGCGTGGGACATTTCCGACACGTTCAACGGTCTGATGATGATTCCGAACCTGATCGGCGTGGTCGTCCTCTTCCCGGTTGTTTCGAAGATCACGCAAAGCTATGTCAAGCGCGTGATCAAGCACGAAGACGCGCCCGCCATGCTGTCGTATGACGAGGAAATCCAAAAAGAAATGCTTGCTGAAATCCAGAAGGAAAATCAGCAAGCAGAAACAGTCAATCAGTAAACGAAATCATTCGGCGTCCTGCAGCACGGCCGCAATCAGCGCGTCGGCGATCACCTGATGTCCCATCGCGGACGGGTGGACCCCGTCAAGCAGCCAGTAGGACGCCTCGGCTTTTTCCAATAACGCGTCAAACGTCTCTTGAAGCGGGACAAAGGTGCAGCCGTATTTTGCTGCCACCCGCTTTGCGGACGCGGCGCGTTTTTTTGTTTCCGTTTCAAAGTAGTCCCAGTCTTTTGTCGTTGCCGACGCTTTGAGTACGAACGGCTCAAGAATATAGATCTTGAGGTTCGGACACGCGGTCTGTATCTCTTCGATCACCTCGCAGTAGGTGCGGAAAAACTTTTCGTCGCTGACGCCGTCATGGTTGTCATTGAGTTCGTGCCACACGTCGTTGATGCCGATCAGAATGCTCATGACGTCGGGCTGCAGATTGATGATGTCGCACTTGATGCGCGTGTTGATTTCGACGATGCGGTCGCCGCTGATGCCGCGGTTCAAAAAGCGGTATTCGCCCGGCTTATCGCGGCCGAGCCTTGCCGCGACAAGGGTGGGGTAGCCGTTGCCGCGGTAATTGTCGTTGCCGCGGTCTCTGCCGGCGTCTGTGATGCTGTCGCCCTGAAACAGGAATGTTTTCATATTCTTTACTCCTTTTTACCAGTTGTAATTGCATTCTTTTTGATCGGTCCGCCAATGCTGCGGCGTCCGCGTGGTCTTCCAGTCGAGCGGGCGCAGATTGTGGATCTTCTGGGCTTCGTGATAGGCCTTGGAAAGGGCCGCGGCCTTTTCTTCGTCCGCGCGGTCGCAGGAAACGAAAAGCGCCGTATCGCTGTTGGCCAGTAAATCCAGCCACTGACGGTTCTTTTCCCAGGGAATGTAATCTTTCAAAATGCCGACGCAATCGGCGTCTGCCATGTAATACGCGTTGTTCTGAGCCAGCCGGAACGCAAGCGTGTTGACGCCCATCGACTTTGTGCGGTCCCATTCTCTGCCGCTGGTGTCGTCGCCCGTGCGGTTGAGGTGGACCAGTCCGGCGCAAAGGTAGGAAACCGTGTTGCAGCCGATCAACAGCATGTCGCCGGCGGCATCACGGATCAGTCGATACAGATCCAATACGATTTCGGCGTTGGTTTTGCCGCGGTCGTAAAAGTGCCAGTTCTTTTCGTCGCTGATCGTTTTGGTGAATTCTCTGCAGTAACGGCCGAAGAGATCCACTGTCGTATAATCGTATTTCAGCAGCTGATAGCCCCAGTCTCGGATCCGCGTCACATCCGCGCGCAGCAGATCCTGCACGGCAGGCACAGTCGGATCCAGATATTCCGCTTTCTTTCCGCGCTGCAGCAACATATCCTTGCGGATGCTCTTGTCGCGAGTGTATAACGGGCGGATCCAGATGCCCGGCAGTACGTCCAGCGCTTTGATCTCATCTGCGAGGGCTTTCATATTGCGAAACCTATCATTCGGCAGCCACGGGCCGGCGCAGCCGTTGATCTGCCAGCCGTCGTCGATGACCATGTACGGGCGGTTATCCAGCCCTTCGGCAAGCTTCGCCTGCAGCGCGGCGTCGGCAACGATCGTTTCGTAGTCGCTTTTGCCGTAGGCATAGTACCAGTTGTTTCCGCCGTAGATCATCCGGTCTGGCAGCAGGGGACGATCGCAGAGTTGTTTACAGTAGTCCTGCAGACAGGCGAACGTGTCGTCGCTCTCATATTTACAAAAGACGAATTCGCAGAGCTTGATTTTCCGTTCGTTGAGCGCCACGCCGCCGCTGCCGTTTTGACAGTCGACCCACGCGGTGACACCGTCGGCGTCGTAGCGGAAGCTGACAAATGCGTTCGGCTGCGTTTTCACGCCGAAGCAGTACTGCGTCGTTTTGGCGTCCGCGATAAAATACCACGGCATATAACGGTCGTTGTCTTTGAGCGCCAGGAATTCCAGATTGGCGTAGCTGCGCTCCCAGCAATCGCCGAGCACGAGAATCTCCGGATCGCTCGCAAAGGACCAGCGGAGGGTGACGAAGCGCGGCAGACTGGATTTCGCCGTCAGATTTAGCGTCAACGTATTATCAGTAATCGCGGTTTCAAGGACAGCGTCGTTGTTCGGTCCGTCGCAAAGAATCTCCGCCGTAAAATCGGAAAGCTTAAAATGCTGCACAGCAGTTCCTCCCGTCCGTTATTTTTCGGGGTCCCAGTCTTCATACGGCGCCATCTTTACGCCGATGTCCGCGAGGACATTTCTCTGCGCTTCTGCCCGCGCCTTGAATTCCGCGTAATCTCTCTGCGCGGGATCCGTCCAGCCGATTTCGGCGACGGCGAGCAGCCGCGGAAAGCACATGTAGCACATCCGATCGAAGGTTTCGACCCATTCGGTCCAGATCGGCGCTTCCACGCCGAGGACGTTCTTTTTGCCTTCCTCGGTCAGTGAATCGGGCTGCGGACGGTAGGTGTAGGTCTGACCGAGCGGCGTGCGGTGATAGTCGTAGTCGAGATAGACGTGGCTGGTCTCTTCCATGATGATCTTGCCGCCGCGGTTCGCAAACTCGTCGCAGCGACCTTCCCGGTCGTGCCATTTGGTCGCGACGATGTCATCGGGCGCTAATCCGGCCTCCAGGACCTCGTTCCAGCCGATAGGCGTTTTCCCGTGCGCTTTGATAAAAGCGGCGATACGGCGGGTAAAATAGCCCTGCAGCGCCTCTCCGTCCTTGAGCCCTTCTTCTTTCAGGCGTTTTTGACAGTGCGGACAGTTGTTCCAGTTGTCCTTCGGCACCTCGTCGCCGCCGATATGGATGTATTTGCCCGGGAAAAGATCGATGATCTCTTCCAGAACGCCGTTGCAGAAATCGAAGGTGCTTTCCTTGCCGGCGCAGAGGACGCCGTCGAACACGGCTGCGCTTGTCTTGACGTCGCCGCCCTCACCGGAGCAGCAGAGGTACGGATAGGAATGCACCGCGGCGGAGGAGTGGCCGGGAATGTCAAACTCGGGCACGACCATGATGTGCCGCGCGGCGCAGAAGTCGATGATGTCGCGGATCTGCGCTTTCGTGAAATAGCCGCCGTAACGCTCCATATTGTCGCTGCCGAAGCCCCAGCCGTCGCGCCAGGCGCCGAGTTCACACAGCAGCGGATAGCGGTCGATCTCGAGCCGCCAACCGGGATCGTCGCACAGATGCCAGTGGAAGACGTTGCATTTATAGCGGGACGCCGCTTCGATGAAGGTCTTGATCTCATCGACCGTCTGGATATGACGGGAGGAGTCGATCATAAAGCCGCGCCAGCCGAATTTCGGCGCGTCTTCGATTTTGACGAATGGCACGACGCTGTTTTCGTCGCGCAGCTGCCGCAGCGTCTGTACGCCGTAAAAACGGCCCGCGTCGGTCGAAAACGTCAGCGTCGCTTCCGCGTCGGTGACGGTCAGGCGATAGCCCTCATTCGGGATGGTTTCATCTTTGACATAAGAGATGGCATCGGCGGGCAAGCTCCGTTCGCCGCCGAGATATTCGATGGAAGTCGGACAGGGGATCAATGGTCTTTTCATGGTTGACACCCGCTTTCATAATAATGACAAAAAGGAATCATTCCTTTCCCGCTCATTATATCACATTCAGAAAAAGGATCAAATGCGGCAGCGACACAAATTAACAAAAAGTTCACAATTAGATAGCGTTTCTGTCACAATATTTTTAGACCATAGAAGAGAAAGATCGGCCGTTCAGCGGCCGGTACGCAGGAGGGCAACCCCATGACAAAGCAGCAAAAGACCAACGCCGAAACCGCGATCGCTTCCGCGTTTTGCAGAACGGTTTCCAAAAAAGAACAGCAAAAGCGAGAAGCGCGGCTGCAGACGCAAATAGACACGCCGTTCGCACCCGTTTTCCGTTTCGCCGTCGCGACGGATATCCATATCAACGAGAACAATCCGGAGCGGGTCGATCGGCTCAAAGAGATGTTCGCGACAGCCTATGCGTTCGCGGCAAACGACGCGGCGCATCCGACGCTGGACGCCGTGCTCTTTGCCGGTGACAACACCGACTGGGGCTCACAGGAACAGTATGACATTCTGAACGCCGTGCTGAAAGAATCTGTGCGCGCGGAAACGACACTGATTACCGTCATGGGCAACCACGACCACGGCAACACCGGCATTGAGGGCTACCGTATAAATCTGGACGACAGGCTGGATAAGCATGTGATCGTCGGCGGGTACCATTTTATCGGCCTTTCGCCGCTGCCGAACGATACCTGGCATACCCCGAAGCAGGTGCTCTGGATGAAAAATGAACTGCGCAAAGCCGCAAAGGACGCGCCGTACCGCCCGATCTTTACCTTCCAGCACGGGCATATCTGGAAAAGCGTCTATGTCAGCCGGAGCTGGTACACCCAAAGCAGCTTTCTTCTGCATCCCGTGTTCGCGCGTTATCCGCAGGTGATCAACTTTTCCGGCCATTCCCACGGCCCGGTCAACCATCCGCTGACAGTCTGGCAAAGCCGCTACACCTCGTTCGGCGCGGGCACGCTCAACTACTTCGAGATGGAGCGCGATATCGGCGAAGAGACCGTGCCGCCGGGCAGCGGAAACGCCGCGCAGTATTTCATCGTGGAGATCGACAAAGACAACCGCGTGCGCGTCCTGCCGTATAATATTCTGACGCATGACTTCTTCCGTATGCCTGCCGATCCGTCGAAACAGCTGATCTATCTTGTGGAAAACCCGAAGGATCGCAAGACTTATCCTTATACCGGCGCGCGTAAAAAGACCGATGACGTGCCGTGGTTCGAGCACGAAGCGAAAGCCGAAGCCATCGATGTGACTGGCGACAGTGCGACGATCCGCTTCGATCAGGCAAAATCCAATGTCTGCGTTTATGGCTATCGGCTGCTGCTGGCTGCCGCCGACGATCCGAAGAAGACGCTGCGGAAAAAGGAGATCTACTCCGAGTATTACTTTGAACCGATGCCGCCGACACAGGCTTGCACATTTGACAATCTGCAGCCGGACAAGGAATACATCGTAAGAATCTATCCGCTCAATGTCTGGCGAAAGCAGGGCGAACCGATAGAAGTCAAGTTCAAAACAGAATAAAGAAAAGGAACCGCCGAAAGACGGTTCCTTCTTTTGTTTGGTGTTTACTGCCCCATACGCTGCAGATGGTCGCGCAAGCGGTTCTGGATCATTTCGAGCACGACCGGGTTGCGGCCGCCCATCGGAATGATGAAATCCGCGAACTTCTTGCTCGGTTCCACAAACGCCTCATGCATGGGCTTGACAGTGCCGAGATACTGGTCGATCACGGAATCGAGGGAACGGCCGCGCACTTTCGTGTCCCGCTGAATCCGGCGCAGCACGCGCACGTCCGCGTCGGTGTCGACATAGATCTTGATATCAAACAGCGATCGCAGGTCCTTGTTTTCTAGGATCAGGATGCCGTCGACTAGGATGATCGGCGCGGGGGAGACGCGGCGCGTTTCCTTCGACCGCGTGTGCTGCGTGTAATCATAGACGGGGCAATCGATCTCTCTCCCTTCCTTCAGTGCCTTGAGGTGCTGAATCAGCAGATCGGTGTCGAACGCGTCGGGGTGGTCGTAGTTGCGTTTGCAACGTTCCTCAAAGGGAATGTCATCCTGCGCGAGGTAGTAGTCGTCGTGGTTCAGGACGGTGACTTCACTGTCGAAGTTCTGTCGCAGCAGCTTGGTCAGCGTGCTCTTGCCGCTGCCGGAACCGCCGGAGATGCCGATAATGAGTATTTCCATGCTTTGTCCTCCTGCTTCGGCGCTATTCTCTTATCTCGCGCCCTTGTCGTAGGGAATGCCCTCCGCTTTCGGCGCGCGGGATTTCTTGGAGGTGAACGCCAGCACGATCAGCGTGATCAGATAGGGGAACAGGCGATAGACATGCGAGCTGACGCCGATCTGCGCGAGCCACGCGACGCCGTCGCCGTTGAGGTCGATCGTCGCGTAGGACGCGGCGATGCATTTGAACAGACCGAACAGAATTGCGGAGAACGCAATGTTGCCGGGCGTCCAGTTGCCGAAGATCATGACTGCCAGCGCGAGAAAGCCGAAGCCCGCCACCTCGCCGGTGGAGGAGCAGCCGGACGCGCCGAGCGCGTAGATGAACCCGCCGATGCCCGCCAGCGCGCCGGAGATGGTCGTGCCGGCATAGCGCGTTTTCGCGACGTTGATGCCGAGCGAATCCGCCGCCTGCGGGTTTTCACCGCAGGACCGCAGACGCAGACCGAAGCGCGTCTTATAAAGCAGGATGGAAAGCACAACAAAGAGGATAATACACACATAAGTGGAAAGATAGACTTTGTTCAGGAACAGTTCGCCGAAAAAGCCGATGTCCTGATCCTTCGGGATGCCGAGGGTGCTCTTCTTGATCATAAACCACGTCGCGGACGACTGCGGGATGCGCAGCACGTTCTGCTTCGCGAGCACGTTGATCAAAAACAGCACGAGTGCGGGCGCCAGCAGGTTCAGCGCCGTGCCGCCGATGGTCTGGTCTGCCTTGAGGCTGACCGCCGAGAACGACAGCAGCAGCGAGAACAGCGCCCCGAAAAAGCCGCAGACGACCATGGTGATCAGCAGCAGCCATTGACCCGACTGCGGGGTGAAAAGCGAGCCTTCCTGCATATATTTGACGAACAGGACGCCGACGAACGCACCGAAGATCATGATACCTTCGAGCGCAAGGTTGATAATACCGCTGCGTTCGGCGAAAACGCCGGCCAGCGCTACGATCATCAGCGGGATCGCATAAGTCAAAGTTTGCTGAATGAGAAATACCATTATGCGCTCGCCTCCTTTCCGCTTGCCGCGTCATCCAAAGCGGGCGGTTCCTCCGGCTGCGGCGGGAGCTTCGGCTTTTTGTGGAAGAGCTTGAACTGTCCGCTGATCAGCATACGGATCAGCAGTGAGAACGCGCTCAGATAGACGATGATCGCGATGATGATGTCCGTCAGATATTCGTTGTAGGTCGTCAGGTTCTTGATCTGCAGGCCGGAGATATTCAGCATTGACATGAACACGCCGCTGAAGATCACAGCCAGCGGATTATTCGCCGCGAGCAGCGCGACCGGGATGCCGTTGAAGCCGACAGCCGGGAGCGTCTGATAGGTCGACCAGTAGAACTCTGTGTTGCCGGACAGATAGTACAGCGAAGCGGCACAGCCGGCCAGCGCGCCGGCGATCGCCATGGAAATTACGATATCGCGCTTGTCGTTGATGCCCGCGTATTTCGCGGCGTAACGGTTGGAACCGACGGTCTTCAGCTCAAAGCCGAACGTCGTCTTGGACATGAAAATGAAGACGATCACCGCAATCAGAATCGCGATCAGAATACCGCCGTTGACCTGCGAGCCGGGGAAGATCTTATCCAAAAACAGCTTGGACGTCACCACGCCGTTGGACGACGTTTTACAGACGTAGCCGATCTTGCCGGATTCCGCCGCGTTCTTCAGTTCGTTGTGCGCGTCAAAGAACCATGTGACAAGGTTGGCCGCGATCCAGTTGGTCATGATACAGGCGATAACTTCGTTGATATTGAGCAGCGACTTGAGCAGACCGGGGATCGAGCCCCAGAGCGCGCCCGCGACTGCGCCGGCCAGAAACGCCAGCAGCCAGATCAGCGCGGCTGGTACTTTTGCCGAGGGGATACTCAGCGCGACATACAGCGTCGCGGCGGTACCCATCAGGAACTGGCCCGGGGCACCGATGTTGAACAATCCCGTCTTGAACGCAACCGCGACCGAAAGACCGGTCAGAATCAGCGGCGTCGCGCGGAAGAGCATGTCGCCGATGTTGACGGCGTTGAACCCGAAGGTCAGGCCGCCGAGTGCGTTGCGTCCGGTGCTGAAGATGCCGAAGAAAACAAGGCGGACGCCTTCCCATGCGCTCTTCATGGTGATAGAATCGTTGAACGCGGCAACGAGAATGATGATAATGCTGCCGAGCGCCATACCGATCGCGATCGAAACGAGCGACGCGATGACGGTGCGCGTGCCTTCCCGCTTGAAAAACGTCGGGCGGGTGTTTTTTTGCAGCAGGGGAGAAACCGAATTACGCTTCGCCATGGTTTTTTCCCTCCTTCGGATCTCGTTTTGCGCCGGACATGTAAAGTCCCATTTCCTCCACGGTCGTCTGTTTCGGGTCGAGTTCGCCGACGATCTCGCCCTCGTACATGACAAGGATCCGGTCGGACAGGCTCATGACCTCCTCCAGTTCCAGGGAGACGAGGAGGATCGCTCTGCCTTTGTCCCGCTCCGCAACAAGCCGCGCGTGGATGTTTTCGATTGCGCCGACGTCAAGACCGCGCGTCGGCTGCACGGCGATCAGCAGCGGTTTTTCGCGGTCAAGTTCACGCGCGATGATCGCTTTCTGCTGGTTGCCGCCGGACATGCTGCGCGCCGTCGTCACGGCGCCCTGTCCGCTGCGTACGTCGAACCGCTCGATCAGGTCTTCCGCGTAGCTGCGGACTTCCAGGAACCTGATAAAGCCGAACTTCTGGAACCGCTTTTCCCTGAACCGCTGCAGCACCATGTTCTCTTCGAGCCGTTCGCCGAGCACAAGGCCGTGTTTGTGCCGGTCTTCCGGAATGTGCGCGATCCCGGCGTCGCTCTTTTTGCGGATCGACGCGTGTGTGATATCTTTTCCGAGCAGCGTGATCTTGCCGCCGGAGATCCGGTCGAGACCCGTGATGCCGTTGATCAGCTCGGTCTGGCCGTTGCCGTCGATACCGGAGATGCAAAGGATCTCGCCCGCATGGACGTCGAAGCTGACGTTCTTCACCGCGTCATGCTTATATAGCCGGGAGGGGACGCAAAGGTTTTCGACCTTCATCACGGTTTCGCCGGATTTTGCAGGCGTCTTTTCCACTTCCAGCTGCACCGGCCGGCCGACCATCATCGTGGAAAGTTCTTCCTTCGTGACGTCAGCCGTGTTCACCGTGCCGATGAACTTGCCTTTGCGCAGCACCGTCACGCGGTCGGCAACCGCCATGATCTCGTTGAGTTTATGTGTGATGAAGAGGATGCTTTTGCCTTCCTTCGCAAGGCCGCGCATGACGTCCATCAGCTCGTCGATCTCCTGCGGGGTCAGCACCGCGGTCGGTTCATCGAAGATCAGAATCTCGTTTTTGCGGTACAGCATTTTGAGGATCTCCACCTTTTGCTGCATGCCGACCGTGATATCCTCGATCTTTGCGTTGACGTCCACCTTCAGGCCGTATTTTTCTGAAAGCGCGAGCACTTGCTTCTTCGCGTCCTTCTTTTGCAAAAAGCCGAACTTCGTCGTCTCCGCGCCGAGAATGATGTTGTCGAGCACCGTAAAGACGTCGATCAGCTTAAAGTGTTGGTGCACCATCCCGATGCCGAGCGCCGTCGCGTCGTTCGGGTCCTTGATATGCACAACTTTGCCTTCTTTTTTGATTACGCCGCCGTCCGGCTGGTACAGACCGAACAGCACGCTCATCAACGTGGATTTTCCCGCGCCGTTTTCACCGAGCAGAGCGTGGATCTCTCCGCGCCGCAGCTGCAGCGTGATATCGTCGTTGGCCTTGATGCCGGGAAACTCCTTCGTGATGTGCAGCATTTCGATCACATAATCGTTTTCCATGTTCTCACATCCGTTGCGATAGTTTTGATAGAAAAATTGCGGGGAGGCAAGAAGCATCCCCGCAGATGATGGCATGGTTACGCAATGAAGTTGACGGTAACGTTCGTCGCCGTTTCGTTGAAGCCGTTCAGGGCGGTGTAATCGTCGTCGACCACAAGGCTGCCGTCCTTGAGGGAAGCAAGCAGGGCGTTGTAATCGTCGAGCGAGAAGTTCGCAAGGCTCCAGGTCGCGGTGGGCAGACCCACGGCGTCTTCGGCAGCGCCGAGGACGGTGCCGGTCGGATCGAGCTCGTCGAACTTATCGGTGTAGAACTTGTCGAGCGCGAACATAACGGATTCGCGCAGACCCTTGGTCGCAGAGGTGATGACCGTGTCGCTCTGGCTGGACTGGTCAACGTCAACGCCGATGACATAGGCATCGTTCGCGCCGGCCGCTTCAAACGCGGACTGGCACATGGAACCGCCGCAGGCGAAGATGACTTCCGTGCCGTTGGTGTACCAGCCGTTAAGCATCGTCTGCAGGTCGGGGGACGCGCTGAAGCTGGAGCCGTAGAGCCAGCTGAAGTTCATGTCGACCTTGACGTCCATTTCCTTGGCAGCCGCTTCGGCGCCCTGGACAAAGCCGTAGCCGAATCTGCAGCAGGCGGGATTCTCTCCGCCGCCGCCGCCGGAGAAGCCGAGTTTGGTATAGCCTTCCTTCACAGCCGCATAACCGGCAAGGAAGCCGGACTGCTCTTCACGGAAGGAGATGGGGGCGACATTGGCAAGGACGTTGCCGTCGGCGTCGTTCAGCGCATAGCCGTCGATGAACACGAACTTGACATCTTTGAATTCGCTGGCAGCCTTGACAAGCGCGGTCTCCTGCAGGAAACCGGCGCAGATGATAATCTTCGCGCCTGCGTCCGCAGCAGCCTTCATGGCGTTGTAGCGGTCGTTGTCGGTCGCTTCGCTGCCGTTGGCGGGCTGATAACACTTATAGGTCTTTTCGTTCTCATAGCCGTATCTCTTGACGCCTTCCCAGGTGCCCTGGTTGAACGACTGGTCCTTCAGCTGACCGACGTCGGTGACGAACGCGATTTCATAGGTGCCGTCCGGGGATTCAAGGTCGTCAGCGACCGCGTCGTAATCGAAAGCGACGTTTTCCGGAGTGCCCGGTTCGTCCGTTTTCGGCGCCTTCTTGCACGCGGCAAGAACAACGCAGCAGATCAGCGAGAGAACAAGCAGCATTGCAAGTACTTTTTTCATGTGTTTTTCCTCCTGAATTTTGTTTTTGTATTGGCGTTTGCCTTATACAAATCAATGATAGCATAAACACCAAAAGAAATCAATAGAAGACCTTCAGATTATTGGATTATTTTTCGTAAAACGAAAAGAAGCACCGAACTAAATAGTTCAGTGCTTCCTGGTGCCGGCGACCGGGATCGAACCGGTACGATGTTGCCATCACGGGATTTTAAGTCCCGGGCGTCTGCCAATTCCGCCAC
>CAMZEG010000031.1 GCA_947305635.1 uncultured Clostridia bacterium | reverse complement strand
GTTAGCAGCTCCATGAACACAGCCCGAATCAGACATTTCGGCGCTGTGTTCTTTTTTTTGCGTCAGCGGCCGCCGGCTCCGTTCGTCGACAAAAGCCGCTTATCTATCGACGAATTCACAAATTCGACACGTCTTTCTTTCAAAAACACTTGACCTTCCTTTGCCGTTCGTATATACTTAAAAGGTCAAAGAAAAATCTAACGACAAGGAGACGATCCAATGGCTAAGAAAAAATATCCCAAAGGCGTATTCATGGATATCCCCGATTTCACCACCGCGCGTGAGTTCATCGAAAACGGGCACCTCAAGGGCGGCGACAACAAGCAGTATATCTATATGGAGACCGCGAAGACCACCCGCACCAAGAGCTTCAACGAGGTCTGGTACGATTCCGTCGGCCTCGGCCAGTATCTGTTCAAGCACGGCATGAACGAAAAAAAGGTCGCCATTCTCAGCGACAACAGCTATTACTGGATCATCTGCTTTTATTCCATCCTCACCGGCAACAACACGGCGATCCCCCTGGACGCGAAGCTGATGGACGACGATATCATCGACATCATGGTCCGCTCCCGGTGCGACGCGATCTACTATTCCAAGGACTTCGCCGGCACCATTGAAAAGATGAAGGGCGCCGATGGCGTCAACATCTCGCTCTATATGCCGATTGAAAGCTTCTACGACATGATCGCGGAAGGCCACGCCGACATCGACGCCGGCAGCGACAGCTACCTCGACCATCCCCCGACGCCCGACACCCTCGCGGCGATCGTCTATACCTCCGGCACCACGGGCCGCAGCAAGGGCGTCATGCTCTCGCACCGCAACGTGACGGCCTCCGTCGTCGCCTCCCTGCGCGTGCTGCAAAGCACCCACGGCATCGGCTTTTTGCCGATGAACCACACGTTCGCCTGGGCGAGCGCGCTGTTCTCCTCCAACGTCGTCATCGGCTGGGGCTACATCTGCCGCAGTCTCAAGGATATCCCGAACGACATGAAGACCTATCATCCCCATCAGATCGCGGGCGTACCCCTGCTGGTGGAAACCATTTACAAGACCATCTGGCGTACCGCAGAAAAGAAGGGCGCGGCGGATAAACTCCGCAAGGGTCTCAAGATCTCCAACTTCCTGCGCAAGTTCGGCATCGACGTGCGCCGCAAGCTGTTCAAGGAGATCATCGACGGTCTGGGCGGCCAGCTGGAATACCTTGTCATCGGCGGCGCCTACCTCGACCCGAAGATCGAAAAGGGCATGTCCGATTTCGGTATCGAGATCCTCAACGGCTACGGCACCACGGAGTGCTCCCCGGGCATCACGCTTTCCACAATGTTCGCGCATAAGCTCGGCTCCTGCGGCAAACCGATGAGCTGCTGCGAAGTCAAGATCCACGAGCCGGACGAAGAAGGCGTCGGCGAAATCTGGGTCAAGGGCGACAATGTCATGGTCGGCTACTACGACGATCCCGAAGCGACCGCCGCCGTGTTTGAGGACGGCTGGTACAAGACGGGCGACTACGGCCGCTTTGACGAGGACGGCTTCCTGTTCTATGTCGGCCGCAAGAAGAACCTGATCGTGCTTTCCAACGGCAAGAACGTCTCGCCCGAAGAGATCGAAGACAAGATCATGATCACGATCCCCTATGTCAAGGAAGTGGTCGTCTCGGACGAAGACAACTTCATCACCGCGGAGTTCTTCCTCGACGAGGAGGCCTGCCCCGACGCGAAGGAGCGCATCAAGCAGGACGTCAACGAACTCAACCGCAACCTGCCGGTCTACAAGCGCATTCTCAAGGTCAAGACCCGCGACACCGAGTTCCCGAAGACCACGACGCTGAAGATCAAGCGCGTGTATAAGGACTGATAAAAAAAAGCGCCCTGCGGGGCGTTTTTTTTAGTGGCCAGTGGCTAGTGCCTAGTGCCTAGTACGCGAGACAGAATCGTACCGGCAGAGAAAGAGGTTCCGCGTCCGCGATGAAAGGGCTTGTTACAACTTCACATTCCACATTCCAAATTCCACATTTTCTGTCGACTGACGGCTGCTGTGCAACTGCACACTCCACACTGCACACTGTGCACTGCGCACTGTGCACTCAACGGCTCACAACCACCAGCAGCACACCGGATTTTACCGAGACGGTCGCTTCCTTGCCGACAAAGCTGTTGCTCACGCCGAGGGGGAAGCCGTTGGTCAGCGTGACGTTCTCCGCCTCGTAGTGCAGGCCTTTGATGCAGACGCCCTCGCTCTTGTCGCTCAGCGAAAAGACCGAGATCCCGCCCTTCTGCGTCTTCGGGAACGAGATCGCGCCGTCTTTGAGGACAGTTACCGTCTCCCCTTCCCCGACCAGCGTTCCCGTCGCCCCGTGTTCCGCAAGGTACTGCAGATGCTGGATGTTCGCGAGCGTATGGTCCAGCCGTCCGCCGAGGCAGCCGTAGAAGAGGAAGCGGCGGCAGCCGCGTTCCAGCCCGAGCTTCAGCGCGAGGAACGAGTCGGTCTCGTCCTTTTCCACCGGGTGGACGATCACGTTCTCCCCTTTCGGGATGCTGCCCAGGGAATCGAAATCGCCGACAATCAGGTCGGGCGTGACGCCATACCGCGCGGCGGCAGCAAGTCCGCCGTCGGCACAGATGACGAGCGCGTCGTTCGGAACCGGCAGGGCGCTCACGGCGCCGGCGCCGATGATACAGCAGAGTTTTTCCATCGGGGTCTCCTTTCCGTTCCTTGACGAAACGGCAAAAATGTGGTATAGTAAATCGATCAAACAGGAAAAGGTGGAACCATGAATATCCAGATTTTCGGCACGGCCAAGTGCTTCGAAACCAAAAAGGCGCAGCGCTGGTTCAAGGAGCGGCGCGTCAAGGTCCAGTTCATCGACCTTGCAAAGTTCGGGATGAGCAAGGGCGAGCTGCGCTCGGTCAGGACGGCGCTCAAATGCAGGACGGAGGATCTTCTCTCCGACAAGGCAAAAGCGGGCGACGCCGCCGTCATTTCGTACCTTGCAAGCGAGGAAGCGAAGGAAGAAAAGCTGCTCGAAAACCAGACGTGGTTCCAAACGCCGATTGTCCGCAACGGCAAACAGGCGACGCTCGGCGTCCGGCCTGAAATCTGGAAACAATGGGAGGCACAGGGCTGATGGTCACACAGGAACAGATCGACCGGATCAACTTTCTTGCGCGCAAGAGCAAGACTCCGGAGGGACTCACCGACGAAGAAAAAGCCGAGCAGAAGATGCTGCGCGAACTCTATGTCGCGTCCTTCCGCGAAAGCCTTGTCGGCCAGCTGGAGAATACCTATATTGTCGACAAGTTCGGCAACCGGCGGAAGATTGAACGCAAGAAGTGAGTGCGCAGTGACAGTGCGCAGTAATCATTTGGAACTCGGTTTTCACAGGCCGTGATGCAAAAGAGGAAAAACAACCGCTGATGAAAAGGATGCGGTTGTTTTTTTCTCTCAACTGTGCACTGTGCACTGCGCACTGTGCACTATTTCTTTTCCCGCTCCCGAATCACAAACCGAACCGGCGTGCCCTCGAGGCCGAAGACCTCGCGGATCTGGTTTTCGATATAGCGCTGGTAGCTGTAATGGAAGAGGTCGGCGCTGTTGACGAAGCAGACGAATGTCGGCGGGCGCGTCGACGCCTGCGTCATGTAGTAGATCTTGAGCCGTCTGCCCTTGTCGGTCGGCGGCTGAACGCGCGCCGTCGCGGCGGCGAGGACGTCGTTGAGCTTGCCCGTGGAGATGCGCATCGCGTTCTGCTCGTCCACGAATTTGATCAGCTCAAACAGCCGGTCGAGCCGCTGTCCCGTTTTCGCCGAGATGAAGATGATCGGCGCGTAGGACATGAACGAAAAGTCGTTCATCAGCTTTTTGCGGTAGGCCGCCATGGTCTTGCCGTCCTTTTCAACGGCGTCCCATTTGTTGACGGCGATGATGCAGGCCTTGCCCTGCTCGTGCGCGATTCCGGCGACCTTGGAGTCCTGCTCGGTGAAGCCCTCGACCGCGTCGATCATGATCACGCAGACGTGGGCGCGCTCGACCGCCATCTTCGCGCGGAGAATGGAATACTTTTCCAGCTGGTCGTCGACGCGGCTCTTGCGGCGCATGCCGGCGGTGTCGATAAAGAGAAAGTCGCCGAACTCGTTTTGGATCAGCGTATCGGTCGCGTCGCGCGTCGTCCCGGCGATATCGGAGACGATCACGCGCTCCTCCCCGGCAATGGCGTTGACAAGCGAGGATTTGCCGACGTTGGGCTTGCCGATCACGGCGACGGTGACGGTGCTCTCTTCGTCCTCCTCTTCCGGCGCGTCGGGCAGGTGCTCCAAAACGGCGTCAAGCAGATCGCCCGTGCCGTGGCCGTGGACGGCGGAAACCGCGATCGGGTCGCCCAGACCGAGGTTATAGAACTCATAGAACTCCAGCGGCAGATCGCCGACGGTGTCGCATTTGTTGACGCAGAGGATGATCGGCTTGCCGCTTTTCTGCAGCATCGCCGCGACGTCCGCGTCGGACGCGACGACGCCCGCGCGCACGTCGGTCACAAGGATGATCACCTGCGCGCTGTCGATGGCAAGCTGCGCCTGCCGCCGCATCTGCAGCAGGATCACGTCGTCGGTCTTCGGCTCGATGCCGCCGGTGTCGACCAGCAGAAAATGGCGGTTGAGCCATTCGCAGTCGCCGAAGATCCGGTCGCGGGTCACGCCGGGCGTGTCGTCGACGATCGACAGCCGCTTTCCGACGAGTTTATTGAATAACGTGGATTTGCCGGTGTTCGGGCGACCGACAATCGCAACAACGGGCTTCATACGTTCACTTCTTTCGATAGGTTGTTGGAGCACAGACAGGATGAGGAATTCCGAATTCCGAATTGACGCGATTATCGCGCCGCGATCATCGCGTCCAAAAGCGCTTTGCCGTCGTTCGGCACGACGACCACTTTGACGTTCAGCGCCGCTTCCACGTCCGACACCGAAACGTCGTCGAGGAAGACGTCGCCCTCGGCGCGCAGCATCACCGCCGGGATCAGCAGGCGGCCGTTCAGCGCCTTGCCTTTCAGTTGGGCGATCAGGTCCTGTCCGGTCACAAGGCCGGCGACCGTGATCGACGGGCCGAAGAATTCGTTTTCGATCGCGTAGACGTCGAGCCGCGCGTTGGGAAACCGCGCTTTGACCCACGCCGCGCACGCACACAGCAGCGGATAGGCCGCGACGCCCGTCGCGAGCGACGCCGCAAACGCCGTCTCCTGCGGTATCTCGCAAGTATCCAGCGCGGCCTGAAACTCGGTTTCAAAGCTCTTCCAAAGGCCGACGCCGTTTTCGATCTGCGGGTAGTCTTCGTAGTAGTCTTCGTCCGGCAGCGGCAGCCCCGCCTTGAGATAGAACTCGTCGGCGGCATAGGCCAGCCGGGTGCCGTATTCTTCTTTGCAGCGTTCGCCGAACGCGTCGATCGTTTCGATCACGCGCTTTGCCGTTTCGGGGGTGTATTCCTCGAGATGCGGGAGCTTTTCGCGGAACTTCGTCAGACCCACCGGCACCGCCGCGATCGAGCAAAGGGCGGGCCGCAGCTTTTCGAGCTCCGTGAGGCTGAAGACCAGCTCGTCCCCGTCGTTGAGACCGGGACAGAGCACCAGTTGGGTGTTCAGCGCGATCCCCGCGTCGGCGATCCGCCGCAGCAGCCGCAGGCTCTCCCCCGCTTTCGGGTGTTTCATCATCTCGACCCGCAGCGCCGGATTCATCGTATGCACCGAGACGTTGACGGGACTGATGTGCATGCCGATGATGCGGTCGACGTCCGCGTCGCTGAGGTTGGTCAGCGTGATATAGTTGCCGAACAGGAAGCTCAGCCGCGCGTCGTCGTCCTTGAAATAGAGCGTGTCGCGCAGCCCCGGCGGCAGCTGGTCGATGAAGCAGAACACGCACTTGTTCTTGCAGTGCTGCTGCTTATCCATCAGATAGGTTTCGAACGACAGTCCGAGGTCCTCGTGCTCCGCTTTGCGGATTGTGACGGTCTTCGTCTTGCCCTTCGCGTTTCGGAACGTCACCTGCAGACGGCTGTCGAGCGCGTAAAACTGGTAGTCCAGCACGTCGCGGATCGGGTGATCGTTGAGTGAAAGCAGGAGATCGCCCTGCCGTATTCCCTTTTTCGCCGCGGGCGAATGCGGCGCAACGGCCGTAATCGGTACCGGCATCGGTCTCCCCCTTTCCGGATTGCACAAAGCCGACATAAATTTAAAAGGCAGAGAAAGCAGACTGCTGCCTCTCCACCTCTCCGAATCGTATCAAAGACCCGGGATCAATCTTCGTCCTTCGCCACGACGAGTCTGCCGTTGTAATAACCGCAGCTGCCGCAAACCTTATGCGGGACCGTGTACTCGCCGCACTGCTTGCATCTCACGAGGGTGGGAGCGTTCAGCTTCCAGACGTTGGAACGTCTCTTGTCTCTTCTTGCCTTTGAAACTCTTCTCTTCGGTACTGCCATCACCAGCACCTCCTTTTAGATTTTTATTTTATGGGTTGGATGTTATGAATTCAGGAAGTCGAGGAAGGGCGCCAGCCGCGGATCGATCTCCTTTTTGCAGCCGCAGGGTCCCTCGTTGAGATTCTTGCCGCACTGCGGGCAGATCCCCTTGCAGTCTTCGCTGCAAAGGAGCTTGCTCGGCAGAGACAAAAACACGTCTTCCAATGTGAGCTGGGACAGATCGAGCTTGCCGTCGGAAACGAGGATGTAGCGGTCCGCGTCGTCTTCGCTTTGCAGCTCGGACACGAGGATGTGCTCCATCGGCACGCACAGCTGCCGTTCGGCGGTTGCCGCGCAGCGGTCGCACACGAAACGCATGGTCCCCTCCGCCGCCGCGTGCATCGTGACGATGCCGGCGCGGTTGACGATATCGCCGCGGACACGGACCGGCGTCGTGAATGGAAACACACCGTCCAGCGCCTGGGCCGAAAAATCGAACGATTCGTCCAGAGAAACGCGTTCGCAGCCGCCTTCCAGCAGGCTTTGCAGATCGATCAACATGACTCACCTCATAATAACGCTTAATATTATATCGACCGCAAGGGTATTTGTCAAGCGAAACCGAAGAAAAAACTGAAAGATTTCGCTGAAAAACCGCTTACGGGCGCGGCGCGTCGGGCTGAAAGAGACGCACAAACTTCAGCTTGTCGATCATCGAGCAGTAGTCGTCCTCGCTGAGAATGATATGATTGAGCAGCCGGACGTTCAGTTTTTCCAAAAACGCGAGGATTTCGCGCGTCGCGGTCACGTCGTTCGCCGACGGCGCGGCGATCCCGTTGGGATGGTTGTGGATGAGGATCACGTCCTGCGCCTTCGTTTCGAGCACAGCGGCCGTCAGCGCGCGCAGATCGAGCATCACGTCGGACAGCCCGCCGTTGCCGAGCCTGCGGACGCCCAAGAGCTTATGGTTGGCGCCGAGACAAAGCAGATAGACCTTTTCCGCCGCGTCGCCGATGAACTTCGGCCGCATGAACTCCACGATCTGCGCCGTCGTTTCGGGAATCGTCGGCGTCTGCAGCAGATCGTCGATATACGCTTCATAGACCGGGATCACCAGCCGCAAAAGCGTCGCGGCGTTTTCGGTCATCCCCGGCACGCTTTTCAGCTCGGCGCTGCTTGCCCGCAAAACGCCGGAGAGCGAACCGAACCGGTCGATCAGCGCGTGCGCGATCGGGTTCGTGTCCTTATAGGGGATTCCGAAGAACAAGAGCAGTTCGAGGATATTGTGGGCCGATTCGCCGGCGAGGCCGTTCGTCAAAAAGCGCTGCTTCACCTTCTGGCGGTGTCCCTTATGGATATTGTCGTCTGCCATCGTGCCCCTCCTCTCTTTGTGCTGCATGAAGTCTGCCGCCCCGCGAAGGACGGCAGAAACAAACTCAGATGGAAATCTCGTTCGACATCGTGTAAAGGCTCAGGTCGATCTGCTTGGTCATGTTGAGCGCTTCGAAAATGTCGAAATCGAGGATGTCGCCCTTCTGCGTCGCGACCACGCGGTTGCCGACGCCCTCCTTGAGCAGCTGGACGGCGCGGTAGCCCATCTCGCTGGCAAGAATACGGTCGATCGCCGTCGGACGGCCGCCGCGCTGGACGTGGCCGAGGACGGTGGCGCGGCTTTCCACGCCGGTCTCCTTCTGGATCCGCTTTGCCATTTCGGCAACGCCGCCGATCGCTTCCGAGACCATGATCACGAAATGGACCTTCTTGCTGCGCTGGGTGCGCTTCATGCGATCGATCACGTCGCGCTCGAAGTCGTAGGGCACTTCCGGAATCAGGATCGACGTCGCGCCGCAGGCGATGCCGGAATTGAGCACCAGATAGCCGGCGCCGCGTCCCATGACCTCCACCACCGCGCAGCGGTCGTGCGATTCGGTCGTGTCGCGGATGCGGTCGACCATGTCGACGACGGTGTTCATCGCCGTGTCGTAGCCGATCGTGCGGTCGCAGCAGGCGATGTCGTTGTCGATCGTGCCCGGGATCGCCACGCAGGGCACCCCGCGCAAAGAAAGGTCGCGCGCGCCGCGGAACGAACCGTCGCCGCCGATCACGACGAGGCCTTCAATGCCCCGCTCGCGGCAGACGCGGATCGCCGCCTGCATGCCCTCTTCGGTCTTGAAGCGTTCCGAACGGGCGGAATAGAGAATCGTGCCGCCGCGGTTGATGATATCGGACACCGTGCGCAGCCCCATCTCGTACATATCGTTTTCCATCAGGCCGTTGTAGCCGCGGTTGATGCCGTAGACGGTCATCCCCAGCTCGCAGCCCGCGCGGACGACCGCGCGGATCGCGGCGTTCATGCCGGGCGCGTCGCCGCCGCTTGTTAAAACACCGATTGTTTTGATCATAGTTTTTGCCTCCAGATTATCCAGTCGTCATGTAACGTGTATTATAGCACAAAGGCGCAAAAATTGTCAATAGAGAAGCGGTTCGTCGCGATAGACGACGTTTTCTTTCCCGAACAGGTGCTCCAGCTCGGCCCAGACGGGGTCGCATTCCTCCAGAAGGCCGTACTTCCGGTAGGTCCCGTCGGTCGGGTCAAAGAGATAGACCGGGAAGTTCCCCTCGGTAAAGATTTCGGTCAGCGTCCGCAGCTGCTCGAGCCGCGGGTCGTTCTTGCCGGACAGGCGGATGAAATAGCCGAAGCGCTTCTTTTTGCGCGCCGGTTCCGGCTGCGGCGGCGGCGCGGGCGCGGCTTTCGGGTTCGCGGCAATCGTGTCGCACACGACCGTCGGCTCCTTCTCTTCGCGCAGCGACAGCCGCCCTTCGATCAGCACGATCTCCCCTTCGCGCAACAGCAGCTGGCGTTCGGTATACTGCTTCGGGAAGACGAGGCATTCGATCGCGCCGGTGCGGTCCTCGAGCTTGACGAACGCCATCATGGCGCCGGCGCGGGTCGTCTTTTTCTCCACCTGCTCAATGAGGCCGAAGAGCCGCACATGCGTCCCGTCGCGGTAGCCGTCCTGCTGCTCCTCCTGCGCGAGCAAAAGGTCGCAGATCCGGTCGGCGCGCAGCTTCTTGGCAAGGTCGTCATATTCCTCCATCGGGTGGCCGGAGAGGTACAGGCCGGTGATCTCCTTTTCGTCCTGCAGCATCGTTTCGAGCGGCAGTTCGCCCATCGCGGGGGCGACGGGGTCGTTCTGCTGGGCGAAGAGGGAGCCTTCGTCAAAGAAGCCGATCTGCCCGACGACGTTGGTGCGCGCGTCAGCGTCCAGCAAAGAGACGATCTGCGGCAGCATGAAGATCATCTGGCGGCGGTTCATATCGAGTCCGTCGAGCGCGCCGCAGCGGATCAGGCTTTCGACAGCGCGTTTGTTGAAATCGCGCCCGGACGTGCGTTTGCAAAAGTCATAGAACGATTTGAACGGCGATTGCGCGCGGCAGGCAAGGATCGTCCGGATAAAGCCGCGGCCGAGGTTCTTGATCGCGAGCAGGCCGAAGCGGATGCTCCCGTTCTGCGCGGAAAAGCCCTCCGCGCTCTCGTTGACATGCGGCGGCAGCACCCGGATGCCGAGGCGGACGCATTCGCCGATATACGACGCGACCTTGGCCGAGGAATCCAGCACGCTGGTCAGCGTCGCGGCGAGCAGCTCGCACGGGTAGTGGCACTTGAGCCACGCCGTCTGGAACGACACGAAGGCGTAGGCGGCGGCGTGCGATTTGTTGAACGCGTAGTTCGCGAACGACGACATCTGCTCAAAAAGCCGCTCCGCGACGGATCTGTCGATCCCGTTCGCGACCGCGCCGGTGATGAAGTGGGTGCGCTCTTTTTCCATCACGTCCCACTTTTTCTTGGCCATCGCGCGGCGCACGAGATCGGCCGCACCGTAGGAATAGCCCGCCACGACGCGGCAGATCTCCATGACCTGCTCCTGATAGACCATGCAGCCGTAGGTGACGGAGAGAATGTCCTTCACCTCTTCGCACGGGTAGGTCGTCTGTTCGGGGTGGTGGCGGTTGTTGATATAGGTATCGATCGAATCCGCGGGGCCGGGCCGGTAGAGCGAGATCACCGCGATCAGATCTTCGAGGCTTTCCGGCCGCAGGCGCGACAGCACGCTGCGCATTCCGGCGGATTCAAACTGGAAGACGCCGTCGGTCCTCCCGGTGGAAAGCATCTCGTAGGTTTCTTTGTCATTGACGTCGATATCGTCGAGCGAAAACGCGGGGTTTTCGCGGCGGATCAGCTTCACGGTGTCGTCGATCACGGTCAGCGTCCGCAGGCCGAGGAAGTCCATTTTGAGAAGGCCGAGCTGCTCGAGCGCCGTCATCGTGAACTGGGTCACGACGCTTTCGTCGTTGACCGCGAGCGGCACATAGTACGACACCGGCTCGCGGGTGATCACGACGCCGGCCGCGTGGGTCGAGCAGTGGCGCGGCATGCCCTCCACCTTGCGGGAGAGGTCCAGCAGGCGGCGCACCTCCTCGTCGCTGTCATACAGCGCGCGCAGGTCGTTCGATTGCTTCAGCGCCTTGTCGATCGTGATCTTCAGCTCCATCGGGATCTGCTTCGCGACCGCGTCGACCTTTCCGTAGGGCAGGCCGAGCACGCGCCCGACGTCGCGCACCGCCGCGCGGGCGGCGAGCGTTCCGAAGGTGACAATCTGCGCGACATGGTCCGCGCCGTATTTGCGGATCACATAGTCGATCACCTCCTGCCGCCGGACGTAGCAGAAGTCGATATCGAAGTCCGGCATAGACACGCGCTCGGGGTTGAGGAACCGCTCAAACAGCAGGTTGTAGCGCATCGGGTCGATGCCGGTGATGCCGATACAGTAGGCCGCGAGGGAACCGGCGCCGGAGCCGCGGCCCGGGCCGACGGGAATCCCCTTTTCCTTCGCGTAGCGGATAAAGTCGTGGACGATCAGGAAGTAGTCCACATAGCCCATTTTATTGATAACTTCCAGTTCGTAGTTGAGCCGGTCAACGTAATTTTGCGGCGGGTTGTCGCCGAATTTCCTGCAAAGCCCGAAGAAGCACTGGTTCTTGAAGTATTCGAAGTGATCCATATGGTTCGGCACTTCGAAATGGGGCAAAATCGTATTGCCGAAGGTGAAGTCGACGTTGCACTGGTCCGCAATCACCTGCGTGTTGTCGATCGCTTCCGGCAATTCCGGAAACAGCGCGCGCATCTCTTCTTCGGTCTTGACATAGAAATCGTCGGTCGTAAACTCCAGCCCCGTCTCTTCGCCGAGCGTGTGGTTCGTCTGGATGCAGATCAGCACCTGCTGCGCTTCGGCGTCCACGCGGTTGAGATAGTGGGCGTCGTTCGTCGCGGCAAGCGGGATGCCCGTGTCCTTCGAGAGCCGGACAAGATCCGGGATCAGGGCGAGTTCTTCGCGCATGCCGTGGTTCTGGACTTCGAGATAGAAGTTCCCTTCGCCGAACAACTCGCGGTACCACAAAGCGGTTTCCCTTGCGGCGTCGTAGTCTCCGCGCAGAAGGGCGCGCGGGATTTCGCCGAACAGGCAGCCGGACAGCGCGATCAGCCCCTCGTGGTGCTGCCGCAGCAGATCCTTGTCGATCCGCGGCTTCGTGTAAAAGCCCTCCGTCCACGCCTTACTGACCATCGCGATCAGGTTGCGGTAGCCGGTCTCGTCTTTGCAAAGCAGGACAAGGTGATACCGCTGGGCGTCCTGCGCGCGGTCCTTGTCGAAGCGGCTGCGCGGCGCGACATAGCACTCGCAGCCGATGATCGGTTTGACGCCGGCTTTCTGCGCCGCCTGATAGAATTCGACCGCGCCGAACATAGCCCCGTGGTCGGTCACCGCGACGGCGGACATGCCCTTCCTTTTGACGTCGTCCATCAGCTTGGTGATCCGGCACGCGCCGTCCAGAAGGCTGTATTCGGTATGCAGATGCAGGTGGGTGAAAGCCATAAGCGTCCTCCGTGCTTATTGCGGTTTGGTCTTTTCGTATGCGTCCAACAGGTCGGGGCGCCGTTCGGCGGTACGCCGGAGCGACTGCTGCGCGCGCCAGGCGTCGATATTCGCGTGGTGGCCGGAGAGCAGCACCTCGGGCACCGCTCTGCCCCGCCATGCGGGCGGGCGCGTATACTGGGGATATTCGAGCAATCCGGAGAAGTGGCTCTCCTCGGTAAAGCAGACGTCGTCGGACAACACGCCCGGCTGCATGCGGGCAATCGCGTCGGCGAGCACCAGCGCGGGCAGCTCCCCGCCGGTCAGCACATAGTCGCCGATCGAGATCTCCTCGTCGACGATCTCTTCGAGCACGCGCTCGTCCACGCCCTCATAGTGGCCGCACAGCAGCGCGAGGTTCGGCTCTTTGGAAAGTTCCTTGACCTTCTCCTGCGTCAGCACCTTGCCCTGCGGGGAAAGATAGATCAGCTTCGGGCGCGTACCGAGCTCTTCGCACAGCGACTGAAAACAGTCGTAGATCGGCTGCGGCTGCATGATCATGCCCATGCCGCCGCCGTAGGGCGCGTCGTCGACGCGGCCGTGCTTGTCGTCGGTGTAATCCCGGATCTGGCGCGTGCGGATGTCGATCAGCCCTTCACGCCGCGCGCGGCCGACGATGCTTTCAGAAAGCACCGTTTCGCACATCTCCGGGAACAAAGTCAGTATATCAATCCGCATCGTCAAAAATCCCTTTCAGCGGCCGGATAAGGATCCGCTCGTTGTCTATATCGGTGTCGATCACGACCGGCGGGATCGCCGGCAGGAGGTATTCTTTGCCGCTCTCGTCCGTCACATGCCAGACGTCGTTCGCGCCGGTCGTGCTGACGTCCGTCAAAACGCCGTACTGCCTGTCGGGCGCGTCCGCGTCCAGCACGCGGCAGCCGATCAGATCCTGGATAAAGAAGCGGTTTTCGGGCAAATGCGCGTCTTTGCGCGCCATAAAGAGCACACGGCCACGCAGCGCGGCCGCCGCTTCGACGGTGTCGACGCCCGCCAGCTTGAGGATCGCGATATTCCCGTGGGGGCGGCAGGCCGTCACCGCGACGGGCTTTGTCCCGGCTTTATCGTAGTACAGCGTTTTGAACTGCCGCAGAAACGCGGGGCCGTCGCACCAGGGATCGACGCGCACTTCGCCTTTGATCCCGTGGGTGGAAACGATCTTCCCGACCTCCAGATATTCTCGCCGCATAACGGTTGGCTCCTTTCTAACTCAATTCCGAATTCCGCATTCCGAATTCCGAATTAAAAAATGTCCCGCCCAAACGGGCGGGCACACGGTTGTGTTTTTTACAGAACTTTTCCGAACTTTTCCTGAATCATGGCGTCGTCCGGATCCTGGTTGAGCATGTGGCTCATGAAGCGGTACAGGTAGACCCACATCTGAATGAGGAAATCTTCCGCTTTTTGCATAAAGTCTTTCATTGTGCAATCCCCTTTCGGTTGTTTCCTGTTTTCATTATAACGGTTTTATGGCAAAATTGCAACACCTTTTTGAAAAAATCACGGGAGGTACTTCGCGATCTCTTCTTTCGTCAAAGCGAAGGACTTGATCATCTTCTGGCGGAACAGGGCGGGCATTTCGCCGACGATTTTCCGCAGCGAAGCGACCTCGGACTTCCATTTATTGTAGCTGACCGAGGACCAGCGCGCGCAGTGCCGCTGCATTTCCGGCTCGATTTCGGCGACCATCGCGTCGAAGAGATCCAGCATCCGTTCGCGGTCGAACGTCGTTTTGAGGTGCTTTTTGTGCAGCTGCAGCAGCCGCGTGCGGAACTGACTGTTCTTCATCAGACTGCGCATCAGAAGCGTCGAGAACGCGTGGTTGACGCCGTGGCCCTGCGGGTCGAGATAGTTGTCGATATAGTTGCGCTTGTAGGTCGTCGGCCAGAACGCCCAGTCGACGTCAAAGAACAGCCAGCGCCATTTGCCGTCCGCCGTGTTCTCGCGCCAGAAGCGGATGTTGCCCGTGTCGGTGTTGGTGAAGAACGATTCGAACATCCAGTATTCGATCAGGTTGTCGATATCGATCTGCGTGCACAGGTAGTCGTAGACCTCCTGCTTGCGCGTGTCGTGGGTTTTGACGTAATTGATCAGCTTGTTGTACGCGTCGATCGAGCCGCTCTGGACGCGGGTCGCGCCCTTGATCATGTCGATCTTGCCCTTTTCGGCGCCGTGGTGGTTGACGAGATAGTCCGTGTCGAGCTTTTCACGCAGGTCGTAGATGCCGTGGTATACGCCGTTGACATAGACCGCGACGGGACGGTAATCCATGAAGTCGACCGACGTCCGCCCTTTCATCACCATCGCGCAGAACGCGTCGCGCAGATGCGCCGACGTGAAGTCCTGCCCGCTGTTGCGCAGTACGAACGAAGAGAAGACGTTGACGTCGTTGTCCTCAAAGAGCGGATAGACGATCTCGCCCGGGCCGTAGCGGTCCCGAAGGCGGATCGACACGCTCTTTTGCTCGAGCGCGCGGCTGAACTGGCCGAAGACCTTGATCCCCGCGTCGAACGACAGCTGCGGTTCGCCTTTTTCGTTCCAGTATTCCACATGGACGGGCCGCTCCCAGTCCTGCCAGAAGTTCGCGCCGAGATAGGGAAACTCGCTGCTTTTGTTCTTGCCGTCCGCCCAGATGCCGCTGCTTTCGCTGTACAGGTTCGCGCGGTCGGTCGAAAGGCAGATCACGGCGAGGGTGTGCTTTTGTTCGATGAGATAGGTCGCGCTGACGATATCGGACGGCAGGCTCCCCTTGCGGAACGCCCGCGCGCGCAGACAGGTCGTCTTTTTGAGCTTGAGCGGCTCGGTATAAAGCGTCGACGCCTCGGTCGGCTCGCTCCCGTCAAGCGTGTAATAGACCGGGTCCGCGCTCGAAATTTTGAGCGCCGTCCCCTTTTTGACATAGCCGCCGGGCAGCGACAGCACGGGGTTTTCGATCGCGCCGGACAGAGGTCTGCCGCGGTTCGCCTTGCCCGGGGTCAGGGACTTGAAATAGACCGGCGCGTCGTCGCCGGAAAGGTCGCGCCCGCAGCTGACGCCCGCGGAAAGGCGGCGGTATTTGAGCGAATCCGCGATCACGCCGCGGCTGTTTTTGAGATAGACCGTGTCGCCGTAGCGGCCGAGGCCGATCGCGACGGTGCAGGCGCCCTTGATCGCCGTCTTGCTGCACCAGAGGACCAGGTACTTGCCCGGCTGCAGCGTCACGTCCGGCAACGCAAAAAAGCGCTCCGTCTTTTTGGAATCGGAGAGCTTGTATTTGCCGAGCGAAACCGGCGCGTCGGACGCGTTGTAAAGTTCGATATAATCGGGCGTTTTGCCGTTCGGCGCCTGCTCGCTCGTGTTGACGGCGGCGACCTCGGTGATCACCAGCTGCTTGCTGTCCGTCAGCGCGGCGGAATCGACCGAAGAAAACGCGTCGGTCGTGTTCTCTTTGCCCGGCGTGGCGCAGGCAAAGAAGCGCCAGCCGTCTTTCGTCCGCCCGCAGGAGAGGTTGGAGCGCAGCGGATAGACCTTGCAGCGGTCGAGTTCGCGCCCTCTGTCGTCAAGCAAAAGCAGCGCGTTCTCCTTGCCGGTCAGCGAAAAGTCCGCGTGAAGTTCTCCCCCGTCCCTGTAGGCGCGCGTTTCGCCGGAGAGCAGGACGACGAGGTAGCCCTTGCCGTCGATCGTGACGGCGGGGAACTGCCATTTTTCGGGTTTGTCCTCGTTGTCGGTCAAAAAGAAGCCTTCGAGCGACACGGGCTGTTCGGTCGGGTTGTACAGCTCCACCCAGCTGACAAAGTCGCCGTCTTCGGAAAGCAGGGTCTGTGTCTTGGTGGTGCTGAATTCGTTGAGCAAAATCGTCGCCTTTTCCGGCTCCGGCTCCGTTACGGGAACGGCCGGCTTCGTGCCGGAAACGCCCGGCGTCGGCGTGTCGAACACAACGGGCGCGCCGCTTTCGTCAAGGCCGAAGCTCTGGTTCTCCTGCAGCCGCGGGACGTGCAAAACGCTCACGAGGCGGGTCTTGTCGTCGAACAGCCGCAGCGATTCGCCGTCGCCGCTGATTGAAAACGGAAGATGGAACACGCCGTTTTCGCTGTCGATCCGGTTGGTCTTATCGGCAAAAAGCAGCAGACACGCGCCCGGTTCGATCGTCGCGGACGGGAAGACGAACTGCTTCGGCTTTGCCGCGTCGTCGGTCAGCGACCAGCCGGTGAGGTCGACCGCCTCCCCGGTCGGGTTATACAGCTCGATCCAGTCGGGGAACGCGCCGTTTTCGTCGGGGAGGATGCTCGCGTTGCGGGACATCGCTTCGCTGATGCAGACCGTTTCGGTCGGGACGGACACGCACGAAGACAGCGCGAGCAGCAGCACCGCCGTCAAAAGCAGTGCCGAAAGAAGGGTTGCGCCGTGTTTCACCGTGTTTCACCGTCCGTTCTTTTTTCAGTCTATGATTGTCTTTGGATTCAGATGCCGATCTGGTCGCAGGCCGCCTGCGCCATGCGCTGCACTTCGCCTGAAAGATAGGCGAGCA
>CAMZEG010000030.1 GCA_947305635.1 uncultured Clostridia bacterium | reverse complement strand
CAGAACGCGATCGGCATCGGCTTTGAAAGCGTCTCCCCCACCTACCAGATGATCAAGGCGCTCGCGAAGGCCGTCAACAATGACATCAAGTTCCAGCCGGAAAACACCATGATGATCTCCCCGGACGAAGGCGGTATGAGCCGCTGCGTCTATTACTCCCACGTTTTGGGCATCAACCTCGGCATGTTCTATAAGCGCCGCGATTACAGCAAGGTCGTCAACGGCCGCAGCCCGATCATCGCGCACGAGTTCCTCGGCAGCGACGTGGAAGGCAAGGACGTGATCGTCGCGGACGACATGATCGCCAGCGGCGACAGCATGATCGACGTCTGCCGCCAGCTCAAGGCGCTGCACGCGCGCCGGATCTTTGTCTTCGCCACCTTCGGCCTGTTCTCTTCCGGCGTCGAGCGTTTCGACGAAGCATACGCGGAAGGCTATTTCGACAAGATCTTCACCACAAACCTGATCTACACCCCGGAGAACCTGCTGGAGCGCGAGTGGTACTACTCGGTCGACCTTTCCAAGTATGTCGCCCTCATCATCAACGCGCTGAACCACGACGAAACGCTCAGCCCGTACCTGAACCCGATGAAGAAGATTCAGAGCTACCTGCAGCGGTTCCATCTCAAATAAGAAACGGCAAAAGCGCCGCAGAAGCACGAGGGTGCCGCTGCGGCGTTTCTTTTCAGGAGGAAGACGATGATCATTCGACAGGCACAGGAAAAGGATACCCCGAAAATCATGGACCTGCTTTCGCAGGTGCTTGAAGTGCATGCCGCGCTGCGGCCGGACGTCTTTGTTTCGGGCACGACGAAATATACCGAAGCAGAACTGCTTGCGATCCTGCGGGACGAAAGCAAACCGGTCTACGTCGCCGTGGATGATGCGGACGCCGTCTTGGGCTACGCGTTCTGCCAATGGCGAAAGACGCCGGACACCGGCCTCTTCGTCCCTTTCGGGTCGCTGTATATCGACGACCTGTGCGTCGACGCGCCTGCGCGCGGACAGCACGTCGGGCAGGCGCTGGTCGAATATGTCAAAGCGGAGGCAAAAAAGCGCGGCTGCTATGAGATCACACTCAACGTCTGGGAAGGCAACAACAGCGCCCGGCGGTTTTATGAAGCGATGGGCTTTCAGATGCAGCGCACGACGATGGAACTGATTTTGCCGTAAAAGGAGGAAACGCCCGTATGCGCCTGTTGTTTTCGATGGATCTGAAGGATTATGACGATTGTGAGCGCGCCTTTGTGCGCAACTCCGCCCGCAGCATCATCCTGCGCGGCGGCAAAGTCGCCATGATCCACAGTTTGCAATATGACTACTACAAGTTTCCCGGCGGCGGGATCGAAAATGGCGAAGACCCGGTCCAAGCCATGATCCGCGAAACACGCGAGGAAGCCGGGCTGGTTGTGATTGAAAGCACCGTCCGTCCCTATGGCAATGTTCACCGCGCGCAGCGCAGCGACCGCGACAGGCGGGAAGTCTTTGTGCAGGACAACTACTATTATCTGTGCGACGCGGAACTCAACGCGGTTTTGCAGCAGCTGGACGGCTACGAAGCAAAAGAGCAGTACACGCTGGAATGGGTTGATCCGTCTATCGCAATCGAGAAGAACCGCAGCGTCAGCGAATGCCCCTATAACCGCATGATGTTTGAACGCGAGGCGCGGGTGCTGGAGCTGCTGCTGATGGAAGGCTTTTTTGCGTAATCTGACATAAAAACAAACGCCTGTGGACTGTGCGTTCCGCAGGCGTTTTTTCTATTCAATCCAAGCCTTATTCCGCTTCTTGCGCGGCTTCCTCCCGCTGCTTCTGGTTTTCGATCACGGTCTTCGTGATCTCGTCCATGTAGCTGCCGTGGAGCTTGAACTTCGTCGAGAAGATCAGCAGAGAGACGAGGAAGAGCACCGGCGGGATGACGCAGAGCATCAGCGTGATGCCGGTCTTCGCCGCGCCGGAGTTGTTCATGTGCTGCTCGCTGTCGTAGCCGGTCAGACCCAGCGTCGCAAAGAGGATGATCGTCTGCAGCGTGTAGGCCATCTTCTGCAAAAAGCCCTTCATCGAGAAGGTGATGGATTCCGCGCGGAAGCCCATCTTGACTTCGCCGTAGTCCACGATGTCCGCGAGGAAGATCGTCTGGGCGATGAACATCGAGGAGATGCCGATCGCGCCGAGAATATAGAACACGTTGAGCAGCATCAGATTGCCTGCGAAGGAGCAGAACGCCATTCCCGTGTAGCCGAGGGCGGCAACGCCGAGCGAGACCTGATAGGCGCGGCGCTTGCTCATATACTTCGTCAGAATCGGCAGCAGCAGCATACCGACGACGGAGCCGATCGCCGAAGCGGTGGAGAACGTGGACTGCTTGTTCGGGTCGCCAACCACCACGTCGAAGTAGTAGGTGGCGACGCCGCTGGTCAGGTACCAGCCCGCGTTGGAGATCATCGCAAACAGCATAAAGACCAAAAGCTGATCGTTCGATTTGATGATGGAAATGCTGCGCTTGAGCGAGAACTTTTCCCCTGCCGTTGTGGTGATGCGTTCTTTCGTCGTGCCAACGCAGATGCCCGCAAAGAGAATCAGGCAGGCGGCGCAGACCAGCGCCGTCACCATGAACGACCGCGCGTCATGCACCTTGACGGCTTCGCCCGTCTCGTTGTCAATGATGGACGTAACGCTGAACGCCGTCATCAGCAGCGGGGCGCCGATCGAGACGATGCCCTGGCCGAGGCCGGAGAACGCGCGCGCGACGGTCGAAATGAGGTTGCGTTCCTTCGGGTCGCTCGTGAACGAGGGCACCATCGACCAATAGGGAATATCGGCGAGGGTGTTCGTCATACCCCAGAGGATGTAGGTCACGGCGACATAGATCGCGATCCCGACGCCGGAGAGATGGAACGGGTTCGTGAACAGAAAGACCAGCACGATCGCGTTGAGGGCGGCGCCCGTCAGAATCCAGGGGCGGTATTTACCCATCTTCGTGTGGGTATTGTCGACGATGGTACCCATCATCGGGTCGTTGACGCCGTCCCAGATCCGGGCGATCGGCGTCAGAATCAGCAGGAAGGTGGACTTCATGCCGAGCACGTCGGTCAGATACTTGGCGAGGAACGAATAGAACATGCCGTAGCTCAGATCGAGACCGACCGCGCCGACGCCGTAGCCGAGCTTGCCTTTGATAAACTTGAGTGCGTTCATTTTCTTCTTCTCCTTCGTTGGGATACGCTATTATTGTACCGTAAAACGCGCGTTTCGTCAACCTTGATTTTGCAGCAATAACGCCGCTTCCAGCATCTGCGGCGTCACTTTTTGCAGCGCTTCCAAATCGCCTGCGCCGCAGACGGTCATCACCGCGCCGCAAAGCGTCCAAACGCTAAAATCACAGCCGTAAGCCGCGAACGCGTCAAGCTGCGCGAAGGGGGCAAAATCGAGCGAAGAGAAGCCGCGCGAAAGCCCCTCCCCCGTCCGCTTCGCGAACGCTTCCTTCAGCGTCCACAGCCGGGTGAAAAAGGTGGCCTTGTCCTGTGCTTCTGCGAGCAAACGCAGCTCCGCTTCGGAAAGGACCCGCCGCGCGACCGCGTCGGACGGCGTCGTCAGCGTCTGCGCGTCAATGCCGACGGGAGAATCGGAAAGCGCGGCGCAGACGAGCGTGTCGGTATGGCTGAGATTGAAGTGCAGCGGGAAGCCTTCGAAATAGGGCTTGCCCGTTTCGCTTTGCGCCAGCCTCGGCAGCGCGAAGCCCTGTTCGCGCAGGGCATAGACCAGCACCGCCCACGCGAGGATCGCCTGATGGCGGGCGGGCGGATGCTTGATTCTGGCGATCGCCGTCTGCTTTTCGGGCGGCAGAAGCGGCGTCAGCTGCTGCAGGAGCGCTTCGTCAAACGCATCTGGTAGAGCGTAATAAATCATACCGTATCTCCGAAAAAGGGCTGCAAACGCAACCCTTTTTTCCATTCAATTATTCCTGTTCGCCTGCCGGCGCGTCCGGTTCCGGCTGCGGTTCCGGCTGGGGTTCCGGCTGCGGTTCGGGCTGCGGCTGCTGCTCAAACGGCGGCGGGGTGAACGGCTGCTGATAGCCGTAGTCCTGATAGGTCGCCTCCTGCGGCGCGCGCGGGAAGACAATGGCGCAGGCAATGTAGGTCAAAATGCCGTTGCCGAAAAGCAGCACGAGCAGGAAGAAGATCAGGCGCACGATCGTCGGGTCGATGTTGAAGAACTCCGCAATACCGCCGCAGACGCCGGCGATCTTTTTGTCGTTGCTCTTATACACCCGCTTGGACGTATTATTGAACATCTGCTCATACTCCGCCGTCGGCTGGGGAATGATCAGCGCCATGATGAAGTACGCGAGCAGGCTCGGCACGATCGCGGTGAAAAAAGCGATCTCAACGGCGATCAGACGCACGATGGTCGGATCGATGTTGAAATAATCCGCGATGCCGGCGCAGACGCCGCACAGCTTCTTTTGCGGGGAACAGTACAGTCTTTTTTGCATGAGAAACACTCCTTCTCTTTGGGGTTATTTTGTCATACCGTTTTGGATCCGGTATGCGGTCAGCGTATTCTGCATCAGCACGGCGATCGTCATCGGGCCGCAGCCGCCGGGAACGGGCGTGATCCACGACGCTTTTTCCTTGACGGCGTCAAAATCCACGTCGCCGCAAAGCGAGCCGTCCGCAAGGCGGTTGATCCCGACGTCGAGCACGACGGCGCCGTCTTTGACCATGTCGGCCGTAATGAACTTCGGTTTGCCGACGGCCGCGACGAGGATATCCGCTTCGCGGCAGACAGCGGCGGGATTCTGCGTTCTGGAATGGCAGACCGTGACGGTCGCGTTGCGCGCGAGCATCAGCGCCGCCATTGGCTTGCCGACGATATTGCTGCGGCCGACGATTACGCAGCGCTTGCCCGCGGGATCGATCTTGTAATAGTCGAGCAGCTCCATCATGCCGGCGGGCGTGCAGGGCTTCAGCCGGTAGCTGCCGGTCCAGAGCCGTCCCACGTTTTCGTTATGGAAGCAGTCGACGTCCTTTTTGGGGTGGATCTTGTCGATGACCGCCTTTTCGCTGATCTGCGGCGGGACGGGCAGCTGACAGAGGATCCCGTTGACCGCCTTGTCGCGGTTGAGCGTGTCGATCAGCGACAATAGCTCATCCTGCGTCGTCTCCTCGGGCAGCGTATACTCGAGCGAGCGGATGCCGCAAAAGGCGCAGGCTTTCTTTTTGTTGTTGACATAGACGCGCGAGGCCGGGTCGTTTCCGACGAGGATCACCGCGAGACAGGGTTCGATCCCCTCTTGCGCGATCGCGTCTTTGACCGCCGTTTTGACGGCGAGGGACACCGTTTTTCCGTCAATCAGCTGCATCGGTCTCCTCCTCCACGGGCGCTTCGGATGCGTCGGGTTCCTTCGTCTCTTCCGGCGCCTTTTCTGCGGGGCGGTTGGTCGCCTTGCCGTCGCGGATGCGCATCTCCTTCGCCTTCTGGCGCAGCTCTTTGCGCTCTTTTTTGCGCTGTTCGGCGGCAAGCTCCTTTTCGCTTTTCGGCGGGAAATAGTCGATGCCCTCGACCGGCTTTGGGTGGCGCTTGTAATGCACCGTCAGCGTGATCAAAAGAACGAGGCACACGGCACAAAGCGCGCCGGACACGACCTGCGAGACGCGGATGGACGTGGTGCCGATATACAGAGAATCGGTACGCAGCCCTTCGATGATCATCCGGCCGAAGCCGTACCACACGCCGTAGCAAAGGAAGAGCTGTCCGCTGAAGCGGCGGCGCTTTTTGAGGATCAGATACAGCAGGCCGAAGCCCAGCAGGCACCAGACGGATTCATAGAAGAACGTCGGGTGGACGTACAGGTTGTTGTCGGCGAGATACTGCGGGATGTCCTCCACGTTTTCCAGGCCGAACGACGCGGGGTTTTCGCCGATGTATTTGGCGACGATGTCGCTCATCATGCCCCAGTTTTTGTAGGTGATCGTGCCGAAGGCCTCCTGGTTGGCGAAATTGCCCCAGCGGCCGATGCCCTGCCCGATCAGAAGCGACATGGCGACCATGTCGAGCAGGTTGAAGAAGTTGAGCTTTTCGAGCTTGCAGACGACGTAGCCGGCGAGGATGCCGCCGATGATGCCGCCGTAGATCGCAAGGCCGCCTTCCCAGATCTTCGGGATTTCGGCCAAATGGCTGCCGTAGTAGTCCCAGCGGAACGCGATATAGTACAGCCGCGCGCCGAGGATGCCGAAGATCGTGCCGTACAGCAGCACGTCGATCATCTTATCGAGATTGATCTTCCACGTGTAGGCGATCCGGCCGCCGAACAGCGCGGCCAGCAGAAAGCCGAACGCGATAATCACCCCGTACCAGCGCACGGTGGTGAAACCGAGATCCAGCGTATTGGAAACCATGAATTCCTTTGCGATCCCGGCAAAGCGCACGGGAACGGTAAACGCGTCCATAGATTAGCCTCCTTGTACCCGGTGAAACAGCCGGGCGGATACTCATGCCATGCTTTGCGCGAACGCGATAATGACCGGCATGGTGAAGATGGAAATGACCGAAACGAGAGCCACGGTCTTGGACGCCATCCCGGCGTCCAGCCCGTATTTGGAAGAGAACATAAACGTGTTGTTGCCGGAGGGTACACTCGCCGAGATGGCGCAGGCCACCAGCAGCGACCCGTTGATCCCCATGGTGCGGAACAGCAAGATGCAGCAGACCGGCAGCGCGATCAGCTTCAGCAGCGCGACGAGGTAGATCTCCTTGGTGCGGAACATCGTCTTGAGGTCGGTGTTCGCAAGATAGGTGCCGAAGATCAGCATCGCGACCGCGGTGTTGAGACCCGCGATCAGCGAGATCGGCTGCGCGATGATCGTCGGCACCTGCACGTTCAGCAAAAACAGCGGCAATCCGACGGCGACGCCGATCACGCCGGGGTTGACGACCAGCTTTTTCCAGTCGAATTTGTACTGGTCCCCCGCCATCACGCGGATGCCGTGGGTAAAGGTGAGCACGTTGAACGCGATGATCCCGCTCGAGCAGTAGAACACGCCCTTCGCGCCGAGCACCGCCTTTGCCAGCGGCAGCGCCATAAAGCCGACGTTGCCGTAGATACTCGCATATTTATAGATCGGATTGCACGGCCCGCCTTTCTTGCGGAAGAACGGCAGATTCATCACGATCGCGATGATATGCATCAGAAACATCAGCCCCAGCGCGAGGAAAAACTTCTTGGCCCGCGCGGGCGAATACTCCATTTTGAGGAAGGAGTCGATGATGATGCACGGCGTGATGATATACAGCAGCAGATTCACCGTCGCCTTGGCCGTCGCCTCCGTGAAGAGCTTGACCTTGTCGCAGATGAAGCCGACCAGTACAATCAGATACAAGATCGCTACCTGTCCGGCAGCGGATTTCATATTTTCGAAAAACACAGTTAGCTCACGTCCGTTTTAACGTCGTTGGGTGGTGCGTTACGCGGCGGGTTCTTCCTTCGCCGCCGGCTGCGGCTGCAGCGCCGCCGTCAGGCAAAGCAGCAGCACGAAGCAGAAGAACAGACAGTCGACGGGGTTCAGCGGGTGGTTTTCGTTGATATACGCCGTTTTGTCGATCAGCGTAAAGACCATGCGCGTCAGCGAGAGCATGCCGGCGATCAGCGCGGCGGGCAAGCCGAAGCCGGTGATCCGCCACGAGGTGCCGTCGCTGTAGATCCCGCTCGTCACCGAGGCGAACGCCATGAAGAACAGCATCATGCACGCGAGCATCAGCAGTTCGAAGAACAGGTCGGACACCTTGGTAAAGCTGATTTTGCGCACAAAGTGATGCACCATGCGAAACGCCGCCCAGCAGATGGGCGCGAGCGCGGGGATGCGCCATTTTGCCGCGTTATCGGAGCCGGTGCGGTAGCTGTAGCCAAGCGCCGCGAAATAGGGTGCGGAAAAGAGCGCGAACACGCCGCGCAGCGTCAGCGGCAGTTCACCGGAGCTCATGCGGGTACGGAAATCCGCGCCGGCGACGCGCAGCGCGGTCACCGACTGCAGCGACACCCAGCCGTCCAGCGCGAAGGCGATAACGAGCAGCGCCGCCATCACGCACAGCGGGATCGAGCGAAAGCCGATCGTCCGCAGACTGCCGGCCGGCTTCGAAAAGAAGCTGTAGACCATCATGAAGACGCCGCAGGCGATCACGAACACATAAAACAGGGCGTGGGAAACGCTGTGGGTTTTGAAAAAGCCGGTGGACGCGTCAATCAGCCGCGCGACCTCCAGAAAGCGGACGGCACACACGCAAAGGAACATCGGCAAAAAGACGGCGAGCAGCGTTGTCACACGCAGGCTTTCCTTGCTGTTTTTCTTCATGTGAAGTCCTCCTCGCTGAACACGCGATCCTCCGCGGGAACGTAGGTCGCGGTCGTCAGATAGTTCGAAATGCGCTCGTCGAGCGGCACATATTTTTTCGGGAGCGCCACGCTCTTATAGGCCGGGCGGATGATCCGTCCGCCGGTCAGCAGCTCTTCCATCCGGTGGGCCGACCAGCCCGCGATCCGCGCCGTCGCGAACAGCGGCGTGAACAGGTCTTCGGGGATATCGAGCAGCTTCAGGACGATCCCGGAGAAGAGGTCGACGTTGGCGCAAAGGGGCTTGCTGCTGCCGGTCAGACGGCGGAAGACCTCCGGCGTCACCTTTTCGACCATGCAGGCGAGTTCGAATTCCTTCGCGTACGGCGACTGCGACGCGAACTTGCTTGCCCGCTCCTTGAGCAGCTGGGCGCGCGGGTCGGAAAGCGTATAGACCGCGTGGCCCATGCCGTAGACAAGGCCGGATTTGTCGCCCGCCTCGCGGCGGATCAGCTTTTCGATATAGGCGGCCACCTGCGCTTCGTCCGTCACGTCGTCGATATGCGCGAGCATGTCGTCGAGCATCCGGCAGACCTTGATATTCGCGCCGCCGTGACGCGGGCCCTTGAGCGCGCCGATCGCCGAGGAATAGGCGGCATAGGAGTCGGTGCCGCTCGACGTCAGCACGCGGCAGGTGAAGGTGGAATTGTTGCCGCCGCCGTGTTCGGCCTGAATCATCAGGCAAAGATCCAAAAGCTTCGCTTCGTCGTCGGTGTACTTGCGGTCGGAGCGGATCGAGCGCAGAATCAGTTCCGCGGTCGAAAGCTCGGGCTTGTCCGGGTGGAAGTACATGCTTTTGCCGTAGTATTTGTGGCGCTTGACCTGATAGGCGTAGGACGCGATCAGCGGCATCTGGGAGATGATCTGGATGCTTTGGCGCAGTACGTTTTCGAGGTTGGTGTCGTCCGCCGATTCGTCGTAGGAATACAGCGCGAGCACGCAGCGCCCCATCTCGTTCATCACGTCGAACGAGGCGTTTTTCATGATAATATCTTCGATAAAATCGTCGGGCAGACGGCGGCAAAGACCGAGCGCCTTCTGGAACAGTTCCAGCTGTTCTCTGGACGGCAGCGACCCGAAGATCAGAAGATAGGCAACCTCCTCAAAGCCGAAGCGGTTCTCCTGTTCGCAGGCTTCGATGATCTCTTCGATATTGATGCCGCGGTACTTCAGCTTGCCCTTTTTCGGCACGCGTTCACCGTCGTCGATATAGTAGCCTTCCACCGCGCAGATCTTGGTCAGACCGGCCATCACGCCGGTGCCGTCGTGGTTGCGCAGACCGCGCTTGACGCCGTACTTCCAAAAATCGTCGGGATTGATCTGGCTTTTGCGTTCGATTTTGCTGCACATCGCTTCGAGCAGCTCCGGTGCGATCGGATTGAACAACGTATTTGCCATCCGCGTCTCCTCCTTTTTCCGGCCGCCGGTTCTATCCGCGCAGCCGCGTCCATACAGTATACTAAGATAAAACAGTTTCTATATATTATATTGCAAATCAGGACAAAAGTCAACTCTCCGAATCAACAAAGGATGGCGGCAAAATGAAGGTTTCCTTGGTTCTTGTGCTCATTTTACTTTTGGCAATGGCGGCCTGTCCGTTCGTCTGTTTTCCGCTCGACCGGCTGGTGCATCCCGTCCCGTCGGACACGGCATCTGCGGCAGCAACTGACGCAGGTTACGCGGCGCTCGACACGGCGGGCACAGACGGCAAATAATAGCGCCGGTGACCGGCACAGTTACCAACACAGTTACCAGCACGGTTACCAGCGGTCAAACTTCTCTTTTAAATTTCTTTTCAACTCTTTTTTAAAAATATTGGTATCCTGGTAACTAAACAGGCAAAAGCCCAGACTTGGCGCGGTTTGTCGGGGTTACCAGCAAGTTACCAGCGAGTTACCAGCAAAAAGCCGGTAACTATTCAGCCGCCTGACGACAAGCTTTCAGCCGCGTCCGGCGCCGGGCGGACGCTGCGCACAGCGTACAGGCAGAGCCGCAGCAACGCGTAGCCCAGCAGCACGCCGAGGATGTTCAGAATGTAGTCGTCGATATCCGCCGCGCGGCCGACGATGAACTGCGTCGCTTCGATAAAGAGAATCAGCGCGCTGCCCCAAAGGAACACGCGGTACCACTTGTTCGTCTTCGGGAACGCGAGCGGCAGCAGCACGCCGAACGGCACGAGTACAAGGATGTTGCCCAGGAGGTTGATCGCCCTTACCGAGGTGCTGACCGCATAGCCGTCCGCGCTGAGATAAGATGAAATCGTATGGAACGGGATGAGGTTCCAGCGGCGCACGAGCGGCTGCGCGGCGTAGACCCAATCGAAGCCGTGTCTGGAAAGGGCGAGCTGATTGCCGGAATAGAACAGCACGTTCAGCGCGAGGCTGCCGTCCCCGTTTCGGCTGAATAACAGCTCCGGCAGCACCGTCTGCGACAGCAGACCACCCAGATAGCACACCAAAAGCGCCAGCCAGAGTTCCCGCCCCCGGTTGATTTCCGCGTGGCGCAGCCGCAGCCAAAGCAGGCGCAGCGGGAGATAGAACACGAGCACCGCAATGCAGGTGAGAAGCATGCTGCCGAAGTAGGACTGAATCATACGGTCCCCTCCTTTCGCGATTATGATACCACGCAAATGCGAACAAGTCCTTGCGGAATTCTTACATTTTTCTGACAATCCGCCGCAGAAGGCCGTTTTCCGCGCACGAAAAAAAACCGCCTCAAGGGCGGCTTATTTATATTTCAATGATGCGTGTCGCGAACGCGGCGATCTCCGCGTCGTCGTGACTGGTAAACAAAATCAGGCTGTCCCGAAAGCGCTCTTTGAGCAGCGCCAGGATCGCCTCCTTGCGCGCCGGGTCGATCCCCTTGAACGCTTCGTCCAGCAGCAGCAGATCAGGCGCCACCGCACAGGCGCGCGCGAGCGCCACGCGGCGGCACATTCCGCCGGAGAGCGTGGACGGATAGGCGTCCAGTTCCTCTTCCAGCCCGAACGCGCGCAGCCAGTCTTCGGCGGCCTTGTCGTCGCTGCAAAGAGAAACGTTGCCCTTCGCCGTCAGCCACGGCAAGAGGCGGTCCTCCTGAAAGACCATCGCCGTTTTGCAGTCGGGCGAGAGCGTAATCGTACCGCTGTCGGGCGTTTCCAGCCCCGCGATCAGCCGCAAAAGCGTGGTCTTGCCCTTGCCGGACGCGCCTTTGAGACAGACGCGCTCCCCCGCTTTTGCCGAGAGCGAAAAACCTTCGAAGATCGGCTGGCCCGCGAGATAGGAAAACGTCAGCTCACGCAGTTGCAGCATTGCGCTTCCTCCCTTCCATCCGGCGGATCACCCGCCGCAGCAGCCGTTCGAGGATCACGGACAGCAGCACAACGACCGCCGTCCAGGCAAACAGATCGGGCGTTTCAAGGTTGATCTTCGCACGGTAGAGATGGTAGCCGACCGAGCTGTTCGACATCGCGATCACCTCGGCCGCAACCCCGGCTTTCCAGGAAAGGCCCATCGCCGTGGCGGCGCCCGCCGCGAAGTACGGCAGCACCGACGGCGCGTACACCTTGGAAAACACCTTCCGGCGCGGCAGACGGAACACCCGCGCCATCTCCAGCAGGCCGCGGTCGGTTTGCCGGATCCCTTCGAGGACGTTTGCCCAAATCACCGGCAGGACGATCAGAAACATGATGAAGACCGGCACAAGGTCCTTTTGCAGCCACACGAGCGCGAGGATGATGAACGACGCGACGGGCGTCGCCTTGACCACGGCGAGCAGCGGCGCGAACAGCCGCTCCATGAGACGCGACTTTGCCGTCAGCGCGCCGAGCAGCACACCGCAAACGACGCCGCAGCAAAAGCCGCTGCAGACGCGCAGCAGCGTCAGGCCGATACTCGCCCAGAACGGCGCGGTCACGCACAGCGCGCAAAGCCGCTTCGCCGCTTCGAGCGGCGACGGCAGCAGCAGCGGTTTTTGCACCAAAAGGGAAAGCCCCTGCCAGACCAGCAGCCAGAACGCGGCAGCGGCAAGGGTTTTCAGACTTTCTTTCAACCGGTCGTTACGCGCCATAGTACAACGCAGCTTCGGGCAGCGCGCCGCCGACGGACGTCGGGTCCGCGGCGAAGAGCACCTTGTAGTTTTCGTCAGCGATCTTCTGCATCTCCGCGCCCTCGATCAGAACAATATTGCAGCGGCCGATCACCGCGTTGGCCTTTTCGGTCTTGGCGGAATCCTGCTTCTTTTCGGCGGTGTCCGCCGGAATTGCGAAGAGCGCTTCGTCCACGATGGTCTGCGCAACCATCTTTTCGCTCGCGGCAAGCGGGTTGGTGTTCACATATTCCACCGAGGTGCGCGCGTCGGCCAAAAAGGCCGCGACGCCGTCGGGATTGCTCTCGATAAACGCCTTGCGGGCGACGACGCAGCCCTGCGCCAGACGGGAATCCGGATGCGCGTCGTTCCAAAGCTCGGTCAGGCTCAGCGCCACGGTGACGGCGCTGTTTTTATTCGTCGCAACCGTCACGAACGGCTCGGGCAGAACGGCGATCTTGCAGTCGCCGGACGCGATCTTCGCGGCCAGCTCGCTGTGCTCGCTGAGGTATTCCACCTGCACCGCGGTCACGCCGTTGGCTGCCAGCAGGTCGGCGAGAATGTATTCCGGCGTCGCGCCCTGCCCCGTGGCGTAAATCGTCTTGCCGTTGAGGTCGGAAAGGCTGTTGACGGTTTCGCCGTTGGTCAGAAGATACAGCACGCCGAGCGTGTTGATCGCGAGCATCTGGACGCCGCCGTTGGTCTTTTTATAAAGATTCGCGGCAAGGTTCAGCGGACAGGCGGCGATATCCACCTTGCCCGTCGCAAGCAGCGTCGCGACCTCCGTCGGGTCGCTCGTCAGCGTAAACTCGTAGTTCTCGTTGTCCATCATGTTGACCATGCCCATACCCGTCGGGCCTTTGATCGCGGCGACCTTGATCGGATCGCCTTTGTAATCGACGGCGGTCGGCGTCGCGGGGGCGGTCGTCGTGGTGTCGGTGGTGCCGCCGAGGCTGCAGGCAGCGAGCGCAAGTACAAGGACGAGCGCGAGGGTGAGGGCGGACAGGCGTTTTGCAAGTTTCATTGTCATCGGTCCTTTCTATCGAAAAACAAATGATAAACGGTTTTCAGCGGCCGCAGCAACTAAGCAGCACGTCGCGGCTCACGAGACGGATATTCTTGCCGTCGCGCGCGATCGCGCCCTTTTCTTCGAGCGAATCGAAGGCGCGGTAGAGCGACGCGCGGCCGATCTGCAGCAGCAGTGCAAGCTGGCTCATCGAAATCGCCAGCTCATAGGTTTTGTAATCGGCAAAGCCGGAAAGCAGGTACTGCGCGAGCTTGCCCTCCGCCGAGCCGGCGGTATACAGCCCGACCTTGTTTTTGAAGGTGACGGCCCGCTGCGCAAGATAGCGGATCAGCCGCAGCGCGAACAGGGGTTCACGCTCCAGAAGCTGGGTGACGGCGGCTTTGCTGAGAAAAGCGGCTTCGCACGCCTTCGCCGCGACAACCGCGCCGCAGGCGTCCTCCCGGCCGGAAAAGAGCGCTTCGCAGCCGAAGACGTCGCCCGGCGAAACGGTCTCGAGCAGCACGTCGCCGTTGCCCTGCAGCCGCGCTTCGCCGCGCAGCAGAAAGCCGACGGCCGGCTCCTGCGTCGTCAGCAGATCGCCGCGCTTAAAGCGAAGGAACGTCACCTGCTGTTTGGTCAGCACCGAGCGCAGCAGCTCCTGGTTCAGCCCGGAAAACAGCGTGTGCTCCGTCAGGCAATCGAAAAACTTTGCTTGGGTTGTCATGTTGTCCCTCTTTTCCAACTTCTGCTCAGACGGATTGTATCACGATTCAGCCGGAAAGTCAAGCGCAGAGCGCTCGCTTTCGAAGAGCGGGCGGAGCGTTTCGCGGTCGCGCCGGGGCGTGACGCCGAACTGCGCCTTGTAGCAGCTTATGAAGTAGCTTTCCGAACAGAAACCGAGGTCGTACGCAATCTCGGACAGGCTCTTTTCGCCGAGCAGCAGGGCGCGCGCGGCGGTCAGGCGGCGGGCGCGGATATAAGCGGTAAGGGAGGTGCCGACGTGCTTTTTGAACAGCGCGCACAGATAGTCCGGCGACAGTGCGCAGTCCGCGGCCAGCGTTTCGGCGGTCAGGCGGCCGTGCAGGTCGGTCTGGATCCGATGCAGACATTTGCGCACTGCCTGCGGCGCGTCGCGGCCGATTCTGCTGTCGCGCACCAGCGCCGTGATCTGCAGACAAAGCGACTGCAAAAACCGCAGAATCTCCTGCGGATCGCGCATCCGGTCGATCTGCAGGATGCTCTCGTCCGAGCAGTTGAACGCGGTCGTCTCGTCAAGCCCGCCCTGAATCGCGCAGCGCGTCGCAAGCGTGATGCAGCAGATCGCCCAGTACTGCATCTGCCGCAGCGGGTCGGCGGACAGTTTCCCCGCCACAACGGTCGCAAGCAGCGTCTGCATCATCGCTTCCACCCGCTCCACTTCGCCGTCGCGGATACAGCCGTAGAACACCTGTTCGGTCTCGTACGGCGTATGGGTGCGCCCGCTTTCGCGCTGGAAAAACAGGTCGCTTTGTTCCAGAACGGAAATTGCCATCGGCGTCGTCTCTTTCATTTGGATCACCCCGAAACAGTATAGCACGGCATGGCGAAAAATACAACGGAATTTTGCTAAAAATCACGGTTTTTTTATATCTTTTTTTCGTTTCTCCCTTTACAATAGAATAGAAAGATTCCGGCGCCATCCGCCGGGAAAAGGAGTATGCGTTATGAAATATCCCGAAATCGTTTCCAAACTGACGCTGCAGCAGAAAGCGAAATTTGTTTCCGGCTTTGATTACTGGCATCTGGAGGCGGACGAGGCGCTCGGCCTGCCGCAGATCATGGTCACCGACGGCCCGAACGGTCTGCGCAAGCAAAACCCGAACGCGGACGGCGTCGGCCTCGGCAATTCCTACCCCGCGACGGCGTTCCCGAATTCGGCCACGCTCGGCTGCTCGTGGGACCCCGACCTGATCGTCCGCGAAGGCAAGGCGCTCGGCGAAGAATGCCTCAAGGAGAAGGTGTCCGTCCTCCTCGGCCCCGGCACGAACATCAAGCGCGCCCCGACCTGCGGCAGAAACTTCGAATATTTTTCGGAAGACCCCTATCTGTCCGGCAAATGCGCCGCGGCGTGGATCAACGGCGTGCAGAGCATGGGCGTCGGCGCGTCGCTCAAGCACTTCGCCTGCAACAGCCAGGAGGCGTTCCGCATGGTCGTGGACGAGATCGTCGACGAGCGCGCGCTGCGTGAACTGTACCTGACCGCGTTTGAAATCGCCGTCAAGGAAGGCAAGCCCTGGACGATCATGAACTGCTACAACAAGGTCAACGGCGTCTACGGCTCCGAGCAGGTGCATCTGCAGCAGGAGATCGCCCGCGGCGAGTGGGGCTTTGACGGGCTGTTCATCACCGACTGGGGTGCGTCCGTGGACCGTGTGCCGGGTCTCAAGGCCGGCACGGATCTCGAAATGCCGTCGAGCGGCAGCTATAATGAAAAGAAGATTCTTGCGGCCGTGGAAAGCGGCGAGCTGCCGATGGACGTGCTGGATGCGGCGGTCGACAACGTGATCGCCCTCATCGAAAAGAGCAAGCCACAGCTCGAACTGGTGCACGACTTTGACCAGCCTGCCCACCATGCACTGGCGCAGGAGGTGGCGGAGCAGTCGATGCAGCTGCTCAAAAATGACGATAACATTCTGCCGCTGAAAAAAGGCGCAAAGGTCGCTATCATCGGCGAAATGGCAAAGTTCCCGCGCTATCAGGGCGCAGGCTCGTCCGTTGTCAATCCGTTCCAGATTGACAACGCCTACTGGGAGCTTGGCAAACGCGGTCTGAACTTTACCTACGCCAAGGGCTATGATAAAAAGAAAGACGTTGTGGACGACGCGCTGGTTGCCGAAGCGGTGCGGCAGGCGAAGGAAGCGGACGTCGCCGTGGTCTTTGCCGGTCTGACAGAAGAGTTCGAGGGCGAAGGCTATGACCGTGTGGACATCCGCATGCCCTATTGCCACAACAACCTGATCCTCGAAGTTGCAAGAGCCAACCCGAACACCGTGGTCGTCCTCTCCGGCGGCAGCGTGGTCGAAATGCCGTGGGTCAGCGAGGTCAAAGGTCTGCTCAACGCCGGTCTCGGCGGTGAAGCCGGCGGCGCGGCGGTGGCGCGCATTCTGCTGGGTGAAGTCAACCCGAGCGGCAAAACGACCGAAACCTACCCGATCGCCCACGCCGACAACCCGACCTTCGGCAACTATCCCGGCGGTCCGGTCACCAGCGAACACAGAGAATCGGTCTACCTCGGCTACCGTTATTACGATGCCGCTAAGAAGGACGTGCTGTTCCCGTTCGGCTTCGGACTGTCCTACACCACGTTCGAATACAGCGATCTGAAGCTCAACAAAAAGACGATGCAGGACACGAGCACCGTAACCGCGACGTTCAACGTCAAAAACACCGGTGCAGTTGCCGGCGCGGAGATCGCGCAGCTCTATGTTGCCGACAAGGAAAGCACCATCTTCCGTCCGGTGCAGGAGCTCAAAGGCTTCCAGAAGGTCTGGCTCGAACCCGGCGAAACAAAGGAAGTTTCCATCACGCTCGACAAACGCGCGTTCGCGTTCTTCAACGTCAACACCAACGACTGGTGCGTGGAAAGCGGCAAGTTCGACATCCGCGTCGGCGCGTCGTCCCGCGACGTCAAGCTGCAGGGCACGGTCACCGTCAAGGCCGAGCCGGTTGAGATTCCCGACTACCGCGAGAGCGCCCCGGCGTATTACAACGACGTCGCCAACATCTCCCGCGCCGACTTCGCGGCGATTTACGGCGAACTGCCGGCTGACGAGCGCGACCCGCGCAAGCCGATCGATATTTACTGCTGCCTGAACGACGCGATCGACACCAAATGGGGCGGCCGCATCTGCAAGC
>CAMZEG010000029.1 GCA_947305635.1 uncultured Clostridia bacterium | reverse complement strand
AACACGTCCTGCGCGTCGTTTTTGAGATCCCAGCCGTTGTTTTCATAGAAGTTCTGCGCAACGCCGTAGCCGTCGGGCGAGGGGATCACGCGCGGCGTATCGGTGAATGACCACGCCGTCAGCTCCTCCGACGCGGAGGGGAGATAGACGTTGCTTGTCGTGTCCGTCTCGAAGCGCCAGAGCGTGCTGCCCTGTTTGCCGGTGATATAACAGCCGTCGACCGCTTTTGCGCCCTGCGGGACATGGACGGTGTACATGGCCGTTTCGATTACATGAAAGCCGTCCTCTTCTTTTTCGGTGAAGGCGACCGTGTCCCAGCCGCTTCGCTTTTCCACGGTGAACGACGGGCGGTTCTCAAAGCCGCGCGGGCCTTTGACCTCCAGGCGCACGAGTGTGTCGCGCAGCAGCTCGACGCGGACCTCATACCAGGGAACAGCGGTCGCAGCAGCTCGACGCGGATGTCCCCTTCGATTACATACTGCGGCAGGTCGGCGGCGTAATCGTCGGGGTGGTAGGGTACGGTCTTCTGGCCGCCGAGCAGGGCGACGAGCAGCGACAGCACCGTCCAGAACAGCTGGATGAGTTTCAGCATGGCGATCATCTCCTTTTTCAGCAATAGTTTACATCATCCGCATGGCTTTGTCAATGCGCACAAAAAAAGGCCCGGACGGCCAGCGTTTCTTTGTTCGTTTTTTCCGCAACATAATTATAACAAGGTTTATTAACAAAACCTTCACGAGGAAATCTTGCTATTTTTCCAAATTAGAAAAATAAACACGAAAAAAAGGTTTATCATTGGATATACTATGACTTGAAGCGGAAAAACGCTTACGGAAGTATAAAACCTTTGGAGGGTGTTACGGTTATGATGGGTTACGGACGATATACCCGAGGCGGTCCGCCCGCGAAAAAGAAGTTCGATATGACGAAACCGGCAACGGCCCAGGACGGCTTTGTGCAGCCGCTGATCTACGGCTTTTCGACCATCCGCCGCAAGATTCACGACGGCAAGATCACGAAAGTCGGCATGGAGGGCGTCAAGGCGCCGTATATCCTGCTTTGCAACCACAACGCGTTCTATGATTTCTATGTGATGATGTCGGCGATCTATCCCGACCGCGGCGTCTTCCCCGCCGCCGTGGACGACTATATCGGCCGCGAATTCTTCCTGCGCCGGTTCGGCGGCGTCCCCAAACGCAAATACACCGCGGACGTCGGTCTGCTGCGCACCTGCCGCAAGGCGATCCAGGACGGCCTTGTCTTCGGTATCTACGCCGAAGCGCGCTACTCTTTGTGCGGCGTGACCGAAGTGATCCCCGACGCGATCGGCCAGCTTTGCAAGCACATGAAGGTCCCCGTCGTGACGTTCACCTGCCGCGGCCACCATATCTACGACCCCTTCTGGGGCGACCATTCTATCGCGCGCAAGCTGCAGGTGCGGCCCGTGGAAGCGGAGCTGACGCTGGCGTTCACGCCCGAACAGCTGCAGGAGGCCTCGGTGGAAGAGGTCAACGAAAAGATCCGCAAGCTGCTTTACAACGACGACTTCCGCTGGCAGAGCGAAAAGCGCGTGCGCGTCAGCTACCCCAAGCGCGCCGAAGGGCTCAACAAGGTGCTGTATCAGTGCCCGCACTGCATGACGGAATACAAGATGCGTTCCAAGGGCGACAAGATCTACTGCGAAAACTGCGGCAAGAGCTGGACGCTGACGGAGTACGGCGAGCTGCAGGCCAACAGCGGCGAGACCGAGTTCCGCTTCCCGACCGACTGGTACCTCTGGGAGCGCGAGCAGGTCAAAAAGGAAGTCCAGAGCGGCACCTACCGCTTTGAAAGCCAGGTCGACGTCAACGATCTGCCGAACGCCAACGGCTTTGTCCATATGGGCCACGGCACGCTCGTGCACGACATGGACGGGTTCCACCTCAAGGGCATCCGCAACTACGACGGCGAGCCGTTCTCGATGGAGATTCCCGCCGCCGGACAGTACGCCGCGCATGTGGAATACCATTACCGCTTCGGCAAGAAGCGCGACTGTCTCGATCTGAACACGCTGAACGACACCTGGTATGTGTTCCCCGAACGGTGCGAATTCTCCGTGACGAAGATTTCACTCGCCGTGGAGGAAATTTACAACGAGATCTGGCGCAGACGCCACGCCGAGAAAGAAAAGACGAAGGAGTAAGAAAGATGGATATTCAAACGAAACTGCTGGAAATCCTGAGCGATTATACCGACGGGCGGATCACGAGCGCCAAAGAGGACGACGTGCTGACCGCCGATTTCGGGCTGAATTCGTTTGAACTGTTCGATCTGGTCTGCATCGTGGAGGAGACATTTGATATTTCGATCCCCGACCGGATGCTGCCCCAGCTGATTACCGTCGGCGACTTCGTCCGCTATCTTGAACAGGAAGTGAAGTAAAAAAACCGCCCTTGGAAGGGCGGTTTTTTTACAGTGCCTAGTGGCCAGTGGCTAGTGCCTAGTAAGTGCACAGTGCACAGTGCGCAGTGCACAGTGAAATGTGGAATTTGCTGTCGACTGACGACTGACGACTGTCGACTTTCACTAGGCACTAGCCACTAGCCACTGACCACTGTAAAAACAAGCCGACCCGCAGGTCGGCTTGTTTTTACTTCTTCCTCTGCGCCAGCAGCGTGTTCCGCTCCCAGAATACGCCGTCCGTGTAGCCCTGAATCGTTTTGTCCGTGTCGGCAAGGGCGAGGCGCTGCTCGGCCCAGACGCAGTACTGCGCGTCTTGCTCGATCCCGAGGTAGCGGCGGCCCAGTTTTTTCGCGACGACGCTCGTCGTGCCCGCGCCGAGGAACGGGTCGAAGACGACGCCGCCGGGATCGGAGCTCGCGAGGATGAGCTTCGCGATCAGCTTTTCGGGCTTTTGCGTCGGGTGGGCGGTGTTCTCCGCCATCGACCAGAACGGGACCGTGATGTCGTCCCAGAAGTTGGACGGGCAGGTGTCGCGGAAGCGGCCGCCCGCGTCTTCGTTCCAGTCCTTCGGCTTTCCGTCCGCGCGGTAGGGGGCGATCACCTGCCGGCGCTGTTTGACTTTGTCGATGTTGAAGGTGTAGTCGTCCCCGGCGGTCGCGAACCAGATGTCCTCCATCCCGTTCTTCCAGTTCCGTCTGGCGCCGCGGCCCTTTTCCCGCTGCCAGGTGATGCGGTTGCGGACCGTGAACATGTCGCCGAGCACGCGTCCGACGATCAGGCTCGTTTCCCAGTCGCAGCAGACGTAGATCGAGCCGTTCTTTTTCAGCAGCGGCCTGACCGCGTCCAGCCACGCGCGGGTGTAGCTTTCGTAATCGGCGGCCGTCTTTTTGGAAAACACGCCACCGTGGAACGCTTTGGTCAGGTTGTACGGCGGGTCCGCGACAATCAGGTCGACGCTCTCCTTCGGCAAAAGGGGACAGACCGCCAGCATATCGCCGTGCACCGTTTTGCTCAGCACGGCGTCGAGCGATTTGACCGGCGCGGCGATTTCGATACAGCGCGCGAGCAGCGATTTGCCGTCCGAAACGGGCGTGTCGATCGTCCGGTTGCGGGGCGCTTTTTCTTTCGGCATGGCACAGCCTCCTTTGTGCGGCGGGGTGAAACGGCGCGGATGCGGCCGCGCTTTTATCATAGCACAAACGGGCGGTTTTCTCAAGAGGATTTCCGCAGTTTTTGCTGCCGGAACGCTTGCGATTCCGGACGGAATATGCTATACTGTTACTAACTATAACCGAACACCGGAAAAACGCGGCGGAGGGCAGTATGGACGAGCGATATCAATGGAGCGGCACGGATCAAAACCGGCTCACGGTGGTGCGAAACGACGACGTGGTCGCGCGGGGCAGGCTGGCTTTTTGGCTGCAGCCCGACACGCTGCAGGCGCGGGATCTCTGGTTCCGCGCGGGTGACGAAACGGCGCTGCGGGAACTGCTGTTCGGCCTTTGCGAAAAGGCGAAAGCGCGCGCCGAAGCGCTGTACTGCGATGCGCCGCTTGCGTCTTTGCCGGTCTTTGAAGACTGCGGCTTTCACCGCTGCAGTGTGATTTTTCCCGGCGACGGCGGGGACTGCATCCGCGTGGCGCGGTCCTTCGCGCTTGAGGACGCGGCGTTCCTCTCTCTTGCCGGCGGCGGTGACGCGGTGCTCTTCCGCGCCGATTTCGATTTCCCCGCAAAGATCGACCGCGTGACGGCGGACGTTTTGACCCAAGGGTTCTTCGAAGCCTACCTCAACGGCGAACGGCTTTCGGACGACCTGTACGCGCCCGCGTGGACGAACTACAATCAGCAGGATTTTTCCACGCTGAACTACCCGATATCCGACACGTTCTGTTTCCGCTCGTACTTCGTGCGCCTCGACCTCACCGCGGCGGCAAAGACCGGCAAAAACGCCTTCGCGCTGCATGTCGGCGACGGCTGGTACGGCCAGCGGGAAAGCAAAAACGAGGGCATGCTGCCCTACGGCGAAAAAAAGGTCTGCTTTGCGATCACGATCCGCACGACGGACGGAAAAACGTACACGCTTTCCTCTTCCGAAGGCGGGGTCTTCCGTCCGAGCTTTGTGACGCGCAGCAGCATGTACTTCGGCGAAACGCAGGATTTCCGGATGCTGACAAAGGGCTTTTTCACCTGCCCGCTTGACGACCCGGCCTGCCGGAAGGCGACCGTGATCCCGCGGCCCGACACGCTCGTGCTGCGGCAGACGTGCCCGCCCGACCGGGTGCTGCGCCGGATCACCGACGTGCAGGTGCTTTCGGTCTTCGGCGACCGGACGATCTATGACCTCGGCGAAAACGTCGCGGGCTTTGCCGTGCTGCGGTTCAGCGAAACCGCGCGGGTCGGCGAGCGCGTCACGGTGCGCTACGCCGAAAATCTGCACGAAGACGGCTCGCTCGACTTTCATTCCACCGGCGGCACCCACCGGCTGAGCATGGATTTGTTCCGCGCGGGCGACGGCGCAACACGGCAGAACGAGCTGCTTTGGCCGCGCTTTCTCTGGCACGCGGGGCGCTATGTGGAGGTCACGGGCAGGGCGGACTTCGTCAGCTTTTGCGTCGCGGCGAGCGACGTGCCGGTCACGGCGGCGTTCCGCTGTTCGGACGACGTGCTCAACTGGCTCTTCGACGCCTATATCCGCACGCAGCAAAGCAACATCCACACCTGCGTCCCGTCCGACTGTCCCCACCGCGAACGGCTCGGCTACACCGGCGACGGCCAGCTGACCGCCGAGGCGGTGATGACCGCCTTCGACGCGAAAGCGCTCTATCAAAAATGGCTGCGCGACATCGCGGACTGCCAGGACATCTACGGCGGCCACGTCCAGCACACTGCGCCGTTTTACGGCGGCGGCGGGGGACCCGGCGGCTGGGGCTGCGCGATCGTCGCGATCCCGTACCACTGCTGGAAATTCTACGGCGACACGGCCGTTTTGGCGGAATACTATCCGCATATGAAAAAATACCTCGACTATATGGAAAGCCGCTGCGACGACCACCTCGTCGTCCGCGAGGAGCCGCAGGGCTGGTGCCTCGGCGACTGGTGCACGCCGCGGCAGGACGAACGGGGCGTCCCGATCCCGGAGCCGTTCGTCAACAACTATTTCTACATCCGCTCGCTGCGGCAGACGATGGAGATTCTGCCGCTCGTCGGCAAAGAGGCCGATTTGCCCACGCTGCAAGCGCGCGAACAGGCCGCCGTCAAGGCGCTGGTCGGCCGCTACTTCGACGACACGACCGGCTCGTTCTGCGGCGGGGTCTGCGGCGCGGACGCCTTCGCGCTCGACCTCGGACTGGGGGACGACCGCACGCTGCAAAACCTTGTGGTGCACTACCGGGAAACCGGCACCTTCGACACCGGAATCTTCGGCACGCCGCTGGTCGTGAAAACGCTCTTTGAAACCGGCTTTGCCGACGACGCGGTGCGGCTGCTCGCGAACCGCGGGGAGGTCTCGTTCCATCACATGATGCAGTCCGGCGCGACGACGCTCTGGGAGGAATGGTTCAACGAGGACTCCTCGAGCCACCCGATGTTCGGCGCCGTGGTGGAATACCTGTTCAAATACATCCTCGGCATCCGGCAAAAGCGCGGTACCGCCGGGTTTACGGACGTCGAGATCGACCCCTGCTTCGCCCCGTCGCTCGGCTGGGCGGAGGGCAGCGTCGTCCTCGGCGGCAAACGCATCTTTGTCCGTGTGGAAAACGGAAAGCTTGTGGAAAAGACCGTGACGCCGTTGTAACAGGCGCACGATGGAAGAAAACGAAAGCGCGAAGAAATGACGCAGAAAGAGGAGAAGCGAAGATGTTATACAAAAAGAACAACGAGCCCGCGCTGTCGGACGCTCTGTTCCGCCGACCCACCGCCGAATACCGCGGCACGCCGTTCTGGGCGTGGAACGGCGATCTGAAAAAGGAAGAGCTCGCGCGGCAGATCGACGTGTTCCAAGAGATGGGTCTCGGCGGCTTTCACATGCATGTGCGCACGGGCCTTGAGAACGAATATCTGAGCGACGAGTTCATGGATCTCGTCTCGTTCTGCGTCGACAAGGCGAAGGAAAACGACATGCTCGCGTGGCTTTACGACGAGGACCGCTGGTCCTCGGGCGCGGCGGGCGGCATCGTCACGAAGGACGTCCGCTACCGGGCGCGGCATCTGCTGTTTACGCCGTCTCCGGCGGAGGGCGGAACACTGCTCGCGTGCTATGATATCACGCTCGACGGCGACGGCTTTCTGTCGTCGTACCGCCGCATCGGAGAGGACGACGCCGCCAAGGGCGACAAATGGTACGCCTATCTCGAAATCGCGACGCCGGACAGCTGGTTCAACAACCAGACCTATGTCGACACGCTCAACAAAGAAGCGATCGAGCGCTTTGTTGCAGTGACCCACGAGCGGTACAAGGCGACCGTCGGCGCTGAGTTCGACAGGACCGTCCCCGCCATTTTCACCGACGAGCCGCAGTTCACGCGCAAACGGCTGCTGAACAACTCGTTCGACAAAATGAACATCACGATGCCCTGGACCGACGCGGTGCCGGCGTTCTACCGTGAAACCTACGGCAAAGATATCTTCGCGACGCTGCCGGAGCTGTTCTGGGATCTCCCGGACGGCAAAATTTCACTGCCGCGCTACCGCTACCACGATCTGATCAGCGAGCTGTTCGCCCGCTCGTTCGCCGACACCGTCGGCGCGTGGTGCAAAGAAAACAACATCGCGCTGACCGGGCACATGATGGAGGAGCCGTCGCTGCGCAGCCAGACGGCCGCGCTCGGCGAAGCGATGCGGTCCTACCGCGGCTTCGGGCTGCCCGGGATCGATATGCTTTGCAACAGCCACGAATTCACCACCGCGAAACAGGCGCAGTCCGCGGCGCACCAGTTCGGCAAAGAGGGCGTGCTCTCGGAGCTGTACGGCGTGACGGCCTGGGACTGCGATTTCCGGATCTATAAGCATCAGGGCGACTGGCAGGCCGCGCTCGGCGTGACCGTCCGCGTGCCGCACCTGTCCTGGTATTCGATGAAGGGCGAAGCCAAGCGCGACTACCCCGCGTCGATCCACGACCAGTCCCCGTGGTACAAGGAGTACCGCGTGATCGAGGACCACTTTGCCCGCGTCAATACGGCGCTGACCCGCGGCAGGCCGATTGTGAAGGTCGCCGTGATCCACCCCGTGGAAAGCTTCTGGCTGCACTGGGGGCCGAACGACAAATCCGCACTGCTGCGCGACAGTCTTGACGACCGCTTCTGGAACGTCACGCGCTGGCTGCTCGAGGGCAGCGTCGACTTCGACTTTGTTTCGGAGTCGCTGCTCCCGTCGCAGTGCAAAACGCCGGGCGCGCCGTTGCAGGTCGGCGCGATGCAGTATGACGCTGTGGTCGTGCCGGGCTGCGAAACGCTGCGCGAAACGACCGTTGCGCTGCTTTCCGCGTTCCGCGACGCGGGCGGCAAGCTCGTCTTTCTGGGCGACGCGCCGACGCTTTGCGGCGCGGTGCCTTCCGAAAAAGGCAAACAGCTGGCGGCGCGGTCGGTGCAGATCGACTTTTCCCGCGCGGCGCTTTTGGGCTGTCTCGAAGAAAACCGCACCGTGACGGTGCGCCGTGCCGACGGCGCGCTGAGCGACCGCTTTGTCTATCAGCTGCGGCAGGACAACGACTGCCGGTGGCTGTTTTTGGCGAACGCCCGCGAGCCGGACTGCAAGGACGTGGACGGCGGGCAGGAGATCCAGATCTGCCTGCAGGGCGTCTGGACGCCGGTGGTCTGGGATACGCAGACCGGAGAGACCGCGCCGACCGAAGCGGTCTACCGCGGTGAACAGACGATCATCAAAACGAAGCTTTACGGCTACGATTCCCTGCTTTTGAAACTGACCGAAGGGCGGGCGCAGACCGCAAAAGCGCCGGTGCCTCTTGAGACGCCGCTTGCCGTTTTGCCGCAGACGTTCGTCGACTACGAACTGACCGAGCCGAACGTGCTGGTGCTCGATTACGCGCAGTATAAGCTCGACGGAGAAAAAGCCTTCCGCGGGCCGGAGGAGATCCTCCGCCTCGACAACCTTTGCCGCGCGCAGCTCGGTCTGCCGGGCCGCAGCGGCCATATCGTGCAGCCCTATATCACGGGCAAGGTGCCGTCGACCCGCCTGCTGACGCTCCGCTTCGCGTTCGAGAGCGATCTTCCCGTCGCGGGCGCAAAGCTCGCGCTGGAGGATGCCGCGCAGGCAGCGATCACGCTGAACGGCGCGCCGGTCACAGCCAAACCTGACGGCTTCTTTGTGGACCGCTGCATCCAAACGGTGGCGCTGCCGCCGCTGGAAAAAGGCGAAAACGTGCTGGAAGTGACGATTCCGTTCGGCAAGGCGTCCAACACGGAGACGATGTTCATCCTCGGCGACTTCGGCGTCGACAGCACCGGCCGGACGGGCAGACTGATCCCGCTGCCAAAACAGCTCGCGTTCGGCGATCTGACGCGGCAGGGCTTCCCGTTCTACGGCGGCTGCGTCAAATATCGCTTCACTGCCGCAGCGCACGACGGCTCGCTGGCGATCCGCGCGTCGGATTACCGCGGCGCACTGATCAAGGTGCGCGTTGACGGAGAAGTAAAGGGGCACATCGTTTATCCGCCGTATGTGTTGACGGTGGACGGCCTGACGCCGGGCGAACACGCGGTGGAGCTGGAACTCTTCCTGCACCGCTTCAACTCCTTCGGCCCGCTGCACATGGTCAACGAGGCTGCGCACTGGCACGGCCCCAACGCGTGGCGCACCGACGGCGCAGACTGGAGCTATGAATATGTATTGCGCAGGACGGGCATTCTCGCCGCGCCGTACGTTTCCGCTGCGGAGTAACCGGCGGCGAAAGGCATTTTTCAGGATCGGAGGGACAAGCGATGGACGGCCAAGTTCCGGGGCTCAACCCGTTTCTTCCGTTTGAAACCTATATCCCGGACGGCGAGCCGAAGGTCTTCGGCGACCGGCTGTATCTCTACGGCTCCTATGACCGGTTCGGCCGCGGCTACTGCAGCGGGGAATATCACGTTGTGTCCGCCCCGCTCGCCGACCTGACCGACTGGACGGATCACGGCGTCAGCTTTACGACGGACGCGGTACCCTGGTCGAACGCCGACCTGTACGCGCCGGACGCGCTGTACCATAACGGGACCTACTACCTGTTTTTCTGCCTGTCGGACGGCACCGAGGGCGTCGCCGAAAGCGATTCACCCGTCGGCCCGTTCGAAAACGCGCGGCAGATCACGCTGAACGGGGAAGCGATCACGGGCATCGACCCCTCCGTGCTGGAACACAACGGTCACGTCTATTACACATGGGGCCAGTTCCATCTGAACATGGGCGAGCTGAACGACGACCTTTGCAGCCTCAAACCCGAAAGCGTACACACGGACGTGCTTTCCAACGCGCCGGGCAGAGAGGGCTTCCATGAGGGCTCGTCGCTGCGTAAGCTCGGCAGCCGCTTTTGCCTGATCTACGCCTCGGAATATACCGAAGAAGCGCCCAACAGCGGCGCACGCCCGACCAAACTCGACTATGCGCTCAGCGACGCGGTCTGCGGCCCTTACGAGCGCCGCGGCACCGTGATTGACAATGACGGCTGCGACCCCGCGACGTGGAACAACCACGGCTCCGTCATTCGTGCGGGAGGAATCTGGTACGTGTTCTACCACGCGTCCACGAACAACAGCGCCTTCTCGCGCCGCGCGCGGGCGGAGCGGCTGGCCGTGGACGAAGAAGCCGGCATCATCCGGCAGGCGGTCCCGACCACCAACGGCTTTCTTGAAACGCTGCGGCCGGAGCACATCGTGTCTCCGGTGAACGCCTGCCGTTTTTTCGGCGGCGCGTATCTGACCCAGACGGACGACGGCCGCTTCCCCTGTGTGGGGCTGAAAAACGGCGCGGGCTTCGCGTTCAGCCCGATCTGTTTTGAACGCGGGAACTATTCTTTGACACTGCAATACAAAGCCGCGGCGTCGACGCGCGTCCGGCTGTACATTGATACAGATTGCGCCGCCGAACAGACGCTGCCGGCGTGCGCCGCGATCCGACACGAAACGATCCGCTTTTCCGCGCAGGCCGGCTTTGCGCCGCTGCGGCTGGAGATCGCGGACGGCGGGACGTGCGCGGTTTACGCGCTGAAGCTGGAATCGCTTTGAAAGGAGACTCCCATGGAACTGCTGAAGAATACGCTGCACATCGGGCTGGAACGGCCGCTGAAAATCTTACACGTCACGGATTCGCACGTCGCTTTGGCGGACGAGCGCGACAACGAGCGCAAGCGGGAACTTGCAAAGCGGCTCGGCGGCCCGGAGAAGGAAGAATACCTCCAAGAGCATCTCGCCTACGGCAGGGAACACTGCGACCTGATCGTGCACACGGGCGACCTGATCGATTTCACGTCGCAGGCGAATTTCGACTTTGCAAGAAAGGTGCTCGCCGACGAAAAGGTGTTCTTCGCCGCGGGAAACCACGAGTTTTCGCAGTATGTCGGCGAGGCGTACGAGGACCGCGCCTACAAGATGAACAGCTACAACGAAATGCGGCCGGGTCTCGGCGCGCCGCTGTTTTTCCACGCGCGGACGGTCGGCGGCGTCAACTTTGTGTCGATCGACAACAGCTACCACCAGTTTGAGCCGTGGCAAATAACGCGGCTTCAAAAAGAGATCGAAAAGGGGCTGCCGGTGATCCTCTGCGTGCACGCGCCGCTGTTTGAAGACGCTCTGTATGAGCGCCACTGTCAGCTCAGAGGCAAAGGCAGCAGCTCCTACCTTGTGGGCTGCGACGAAGACCATCTGCCGGACGACGAGTGGCGGGCGATCGAGATCCGCCCGCGCGGGATCACGGCACAGGCGGTGGAATTTATCAAATCGCAGAAGCAGATCAAGGCGGTGCTCGCCGGGCATATCCACTTCAGCTTTGTCAGTGAGCTGGCGCCCGGCATGACGCAGTTTGTGACCGGCGGCGGCTACGAGGGCGTCGCGCGGGAACTGACGATTCTGTAACGAGCGCGAAAGCGTGAAAGGAGAATAGAACGATGAAAATTATGAGCTTTAACCTGCTTTGCGGCGGCAGCGGGCAACGGGACTGGAAAAACCGGACGGGAATGGTGCTGGAGACGATCCGCTGCGCCGACCCGGATACGCTCGGCGTACAGGAGGCGCATTACGACTGGATCAAAGCCCTTTGCGCCGGGCTGCCCGACTACGATTATGTCGGCGTCGGCCGCGACGACGGCAAAACCGCGGGCGAGTTTTCCGCCGTCTTTTATAAAAAAGAAAAATTCACGCTGCTGGACAGCGGCTCCTTCTGGCTCAGCGAAACGCCGGACGTTCCCGGCGTCAGGGGCTGGGACGCGGCCTGCGTGCGGGTCTGTTCCTGGGCGAAGCTGGAAGACAAGAATACCGGCAAGCGGTTTGTCCATTTCAACACCCATCTGGACCATGTCGGCCTTGTGGCGATGCAGCAGGGCGCGCTGCTCGTGACCGCGAAGGCGGCCGAGATCTGCCCGGATCTGCCGGCGTTCTTTACCGGCGACTTCAACGTCACGCCGGATTCCGCGCCGTACCGCACCGTGATCGAAGCGGGCTTCGGCGACGCGCGGAATCTCGCCGCGGACAGCGACGACAGCCCGACGTTCCATTGGGAGGTCTTTGTTGAAAAACGCCCGAAACGGGACAACACGATAATCGATTACTGCTTCGTCAAGGGCGACGTGCAGGTGCTGCGGTTCCGCGTGCTGCGGGACGTCTATCCCGGCAAGCTCTATCCGTCCGACCATTATCCGGTGCTCTCGACGGTTTCGCTTTGAGCGAAGCCGGTTCAGATAAATCATAAATGAAAGGGTGTCTTGCTATGAAGAAAAGATCGATCCTCAGTTTGTTTCTGGTCGCCGTGCTGCTGTTCGCGCTGGCGGCGCCCGCCTTTGCCGCGGCGCCGGCCGCGCTTTCCGTCAGCCTTTCGGAAAAGGTGGAAAACAGCAGATTCGTTGCGTTCTGCCGCGGGATCCTCGCACGGCTTGAACAGTTGTGGAACCGGATCAAATATAACTATATCGTCTATAAAGAAGGGGTACGCAACACCATGAACGTCAACGCGATCCATATGCTGCAGTCGGTGGAGGACACGATCTGTGACAGCTTCATCATCACCACGGAGGACGGCAAAGTCATTGCCATCGACGGCGGGCATACCGCGGAGACGGATTACTTTATCGAGTATCTGAAAGCCGTGACCGGACAGCGCAAACCGCATATCGACGCGTGGTTCCTGTCTCACCCCCACAACGACCATGTACAGGTCTTCAACGAAGTGGCGGAAAACCGCACAAGACAGGTCACGTTCGACAAGGTCATGCTGAACTATGTGCCGTATGAGCTTTACGAATCCCGCGGGCAGCAGGAAGGCATGGAGATGGTCAGCGCGTTCAACCGCATCAGCAAGGCCTTCCCGGAAAAGGTGCAGATTCTCAACACCGGCGATATCTTCAACATCGGCGAAGCGAAGATCACCGTGCTTTACACCGCGGATCCCTCCTTCATCGACGTCAACGAGCACTCCGTTATTTTCCGGATGGATCTCGGCGGCACGAGTATTCTGTTTACCGGTGACGCGCAGGTGAACGCCGGCAACAAGACGATTGAACAGTGGGGGAGCAGCGGTCTGCTTGACTGCGATATCTGCAAGATGGCGCACCACGGACAGGACGGCGTGGACAAAAACTTCTATGAGGCCGTCTCGCCCGAGATCTGTCTCTGGCCGACGCCGACCTGGGTCTATGAAAACACCAACGGCAATCTGAAAACGCTCGAGGTCCGCGCATGGATGGAGGAACTCGGCGTGAAAAAGCACTATAAAGCCTTCGAGGGTTCGGCCGTCATCGGCATGATCCCGCGCATCGTCACCACCACCGACGTCTTTGAAGAGGGCTATCCCGCCGAGCAGGCGATCGACCGGCTGGCCCGCCTGGGCTATGAGGGCATCGACATGGGCTTCGACTACTGGGTCTTCGAGGGTTCGCCCTTCCTCTCTGACAACTATCTCGACTGGGCGAAGAGCCTCAAGGCGCGCGCCGAGGAAAAGGGGATCGTCTATACCCACGCGCACGCGCCGGGCAACGCTGGCTCCGAGTATGTCGGCCGTTCCATTGAAGCGGCGGCCGCCATCGGCGCGCGGTATCTTGTCGTGCACCCGATCCACGAAGACAAAAACGGCAAGATCATCGACAGCAAGCTGCGCTTTCTGGACGTGAACGCCAAAGCGATCAAGAAGTGGCTCCCGCTGGCGAAAGAGCGCGGCGTGGTCCTTGTTTCGGAAAACATCCTCTGGGGCGCGTCGAAGGACCCGCGCATCATCGCGCAGCTGGTCAAAAAGGTCAACTCCCCGTGGTTCGGCTGGTGCTATGACACCGGTCACGCCTACTTCTCCGGCTATCAGCCGTCCGTGCTTGAGGACTGCTGCGTCGTGCCGCTGTCGCTGCATATCCAGGACGGCGACGGCACCGGCGACCAGCACCTGATCCCCGGCGACGGGACGATCGACTGGGACGCGTTCATCGACGCGCTGCACGCGGTCGGCTATCTCGGCGACTGCGTGATGGAAGCGCACCACCAGTCGCTTGTCGCGCCGGACGAAGAGCGGGACGCGATTTTGACCCGTCTGCTCGAAACGTCGCAGCAGCTGCGGGCGCGGATGCGCTGAAGCGGGATTTTTCATATTTCTTTATCGGAGAAATCCGCGCCATTCTCTTGACGAATCGGCGCGGATGCGATAGAATTTAGATAAGCATTTCCCCGACTACGCCCGTTTTGAAAAACGGGAAGAGAAAGGACAGGAGAACCTATGAAAAAGAAAACAGAACCGGACGTTTCTGCCGTGCGTCCGGAGGGCGCGCTGCCCCCGGAACAGGGCAAAAACGTCACCACCTTCGAGTATATCTGCCTGAGCCTCGCGCGTATCGGCGGCATGTTCGGAACGACCCTCACGGGTACGCTCGCGACGGCGTTCCTGCATGAACTGTTCTTCGGCCCGGTCGGCGTCGATTCGACGCAGATTGCGAAGATCATGGCCGTCCAGACCACACTGACGACGGTGCTCGGCATCGTGATCGGTCTCGTCGCCGGTATCATCGTCCAGAAATGGAAGAGCCGCTGGGGCCGCTACCGTCAGTGGTACATCATCTGCCTTGTGCCGATCTTCATGCTGACGGTGCTCTACTTCTACGTCCCGCAGGGCTGGACCGTCCAGCAGATGACGATGTGGCGCTACGGCATCGCGCTTTGCCAGACGATCTTCAACGCGTTCAACAACTTCGGCCAGAATGTGGCGCAGGTGATTTCGCCCAACCCGAAGGAAAAGAAGACCGTCGCCACGATCTGGCAGCTGTCGTATTACCTCGGTTACGGCGGCGCCTATCTCGGCACGTTCGTCTACGGCCTGTTCAGCGACAACAAGAACGCGATGTATATGACGCTCGCGATCGTCGCGGCGATCGTCACCGCGTTCGGCAACCTGATGTGCGGTCTGTTCTGCAAGGAGCGGATCGAACTGCCGAAGAAGGAGAAGGTCAAGGTCTCCAAGGCGCTGTTCCAGTTGTTCAAATACCGCAACTACCGCGCCTATCAGTATATCCAGTGGGCGACGGTGCTTGCCGCGCTCGGCAAGTTTTCCACCCTGCTCGCCGCGATCACGGTCGGTTCTTCGAAGAACCTGCTTTTGACAATCCCGACGGCGGCGGGTACCGTTGTCGGCAACGTGCTGACGGCAAAGCTGTCGCAAAAGCATGAGCCGACGAAGCTGCTCAAATTCTGCGGCCCGTATTCGATGATCTCCGCCGGTATCCTCTTTGCCATCTGCTTCGCGGAGGCGAAGATGGGTCTGATGTTCTTCAGCGGATGGAACAGCATCTTCTTCTATGCATTCTACTTCCTGTTCGGCGTCGGCATCGGTATTCAGGAACTTTCGACGTCCCACTTCAACGTCGAATACTTCGACTATCTGGAATGGCAGACCGGCGACCGCATGGAAGCGATCCAGGGCATCGTCCCCGGCTGGATCCAGACCGGCCTCAACTACCTCAAGGAACTGGCGATCCCGTTCATCATCGCGTGGGTCGGCTACCAGTCCTCCGCCGAGGGCGACCTTGTCAAGACGATGCAGGCGCAGCCCGGCTATATGAAGACCTGCCTGTGGCTGCTGGCCTTCCTGCTGTTCGGCTACGCGCTGAGCAGTCTGATCCGCGCGATCGTCCTCAAGACGCTGTATAACGTCGAGGGCGAAACCAAGGCGCAGATGTACCGCGAACTCGAAGAGATGCGCGCCGCGCGCCGCGCCGAGAACCAGGCGATCGCCGCGCAGACCGCGACCGAACCCGAAAGCGTTTAACGGAGATCTCTTATGAAGCACTACGCGTCCGTCATCATCGGACATATTTCACAGGATATCAATATCGACCATGAGGACCATGCTGCCGAGCTGCTCGGCGGCGCCGTCCTTTACGCGAGCGCGGCAGCGCACGCCCTCGGCCACAAGGTCGCGGCCGTGACGAAGATCGCGCCGAAAGACCGCGGCCGTCTTGCGGCGTTCGCGATTCCGCAAGAGGACCTTTACGTAAGCTTCGGCGAACGGTCGACGACGATCCGCAACAAGTATTACACCGCCGACAAGGAGCGCCGCGACTGCGTGTGCCTGTCACGCGGGACGCCGTTCACGGCGGACGATCTGCCGCAGGGCGTCGTCGGCGACATCTACCATTTCGCGGGTCTGATCTACGGCGACTACGCCGACGATATGCTTTCGTTCTGCGCGCAAAAGGGCGCCGTCGCCGTGGACGTGCAGGGCTGTCTGCGCCACGCGGACAGCGCGACCGGCAACATGTATTTTGAAGACTGGGCGGCGAAAAAGGCGCTGCTGCCGTACGTCACCTATCTCAAGACCGACGCCGCCGAGGCGGAGATTTTGACGGGGACTGGTGACCGCGCCGAAGCGGCAAGGATTTTGCACAGCTGGGGCGCGAAGGAGATTCTGATCACCCACAACACCGAGGTGCTCGCGTTCGACGGCAAAGAGATCTACACCTGCCCGATCAAGGCGCGCAACCTCAGCGGCCGGACGGGACGCGGCGACACCACCTTCGGCTCCTATCTCTGCGAGCGGCTTTCGCACAGCGTGCCGGACGCGCTTTTGACCGCGACGGCGACCGTTTCGCTGAAGATGGAGACGCCGGGCGCGTTCGCCGGGACGCGGGCGGATGTTGAAGACTATATCCGCGCGTTTTACCGGTAACACAGCTTTTCAAAAAGAACAGAGGGCAAAGGAACATGGCAGTGGAATTCAGCACCGTTTGCGCTAACGGCGCGCAGACGGAATACTTTCGGTTCGGGACCGGCAGGCGGACGATGGTCATTCTGCCGGGTCTCAGCGTGCAAAGCGTGCTGCCGTTCGCCGGCGCCGTCGCGCAGGCCTATGAGCCGCTGACGCACGCGTTCACCGTCTATCTGTTCGAGCGCAGAAAGAACCTGCCGCCGGCGTATGACATCGGCATGATGGCGAAGGACACCGCCGCGGCGTTCGACGCGCTGGGGCTGCATAGTGTCTGCCTGTTCGGCGCGTCGCAGGGCGGCATGCTCGCGATGACGCTCGCGCTGGAGCGGCCGGACCTTGTCGAGAAGCTGGCGCTCGGCTCCACAAGCGCGCGGGTCACCGAGGCGCAGATGCACGTGGTGGCGCGCTGGATCGACCGCGCAAAGGCGCGCGACGGCGCCGGGCTGTATCTCGACTTCGGCCGGCACATCTATCCGCCGGCGATGTTCGAGCGCTACCGCGCCGCGCTGGAAGCGGCGGGAAAACGCGTGACGGCGGCGGAATTCGACCGCTTCGTGATCCTCG
>CAMZEG010000028.1 GCA_947305635.1 uncultured Clostridia bacterium | reverse complement strand
GCGCCCATACCCGATTGTTGTTTTTCTTTTTTCGACGTTTTTTCGCCCTCGGCGTACAAACGTACAGCCTTCGGTCGAAGAAAACGCCGTCTTCATCGAAATCCAAGCGTCCTTTTTATTCAATTTCTTGCCATGCGTTGATGTTAATAAACTCCGCGCGTGTCTTTGAGTAGAGGATCTTCTGGCTGCGATAGAGTCCGAAGTAGCCCGAAAGCGCAAAGCTGAACGCGGCCGCGATTGCGAAGAAGAGCAAGCCTCCTCCGCCGAACAGCTCGATGCTCAAAAAGACCGAGGCAACCGGGCAGTTCACGGCGCCGCAGAACAGGCACACGAGCCCGACCGCCGCCGCGAAGCCCGGATCGAGGCCGAGCAGCCCGCCGAAAACGCAGCCGAACGTTGCGCCGATGAAGAACGTCGGGACAATCTCTCCGCCCTTGAAGCCGGCGCTGATGGTCACGGCGGTGAACACCATCTTCAGCAAAAACGCGAGCGGCGCGGCTTCTCCGTCCATCGCCCTGGCGATCACGTCCATGCCCGTGCCGTTGTAATCGCGCGGGAACAACAGCGACAGCCCGATCAGCACCGCGCCGCCGGCGGCGGCCCGCACGATCGGGTTTTTGAACGCCTTTTTCGCGCCCTTCTCCGTGAATGTCATCAACAGGCAGAACACGATCGACAGCAGCGCGCACGCCGCGGCAAGGCCGATCACCTTCAAAAACGAGAGCGCGTTGTAATCCGGCAGCGTGCCGAGCGTGAAGCGCACCGGCGCGATCCCGAACAAAAGCGAGATTCCGTAGGCGATCAGCGCCGAGACGAGGCAGGGGATCAGCCCGGAGTAATAGACCACGCCGACCGAGATCACCTCCAACGAAAAGAGCATCGCCGTCAGCGGCGTCCCGAACAGCGCCGAGAACACCGCGCTCATGCCGCACAGCGTAATGAGGTGCATGTCCTTTTCGTCGAAGCGGCAAAGGCGGCCGAGCGACGTGCCGATACTGCCGCCGAGCTGCAAGGCCGCGCCTTCGCGGCCGGCGGAGCCGCCGACAAGGTGGGTCAGCACCGTCGCGACAAAGATCAGCGGCGCGAGCAGCACCGGCACCGCGCGGTCGGTGCGTACGGCGTCGATCACGTTGTCGGTGCCCGCGGTCTCGAGCTTCGCGAGCTTATAAAGCAGGGCGATCACCGCGCCGGAAACGGGTAACAGATACAATAGCCACGGCTGCGCGAGCCGCAGGTCGGTGACCTTTTCTACGGCGATATGGAACGCCGAGCCGACCAATCCTCCGACCGCGCCGGTGACCGCCGCGACGACGACCCACTGTAAAAGTGTGCCGAGGTAGACGAGCAGCCGCTTGCTTTGCTTTTTGAAAGTTGTCATAGTTGCCTCCAGGGACGGGATGTCGCGTCTATTTTAGCACAGTTCGCGCGCGTTTGCAAATGGTTTTTCATGCGTCCCCGTAGCGCCGCCGTATCGGCGGCTTATTTTTGATTCAAACGTTCGTCCCCGGTCGGCGAAACGCCGACGCTACGGCATTTTGCACAAAAAACACCCCCTGATTTTCTCCGCACGGACACAATTTATTAAAGATTATAGATTGACAACACAACATTGCAATTGTAAAATAAATACTGTATAAGTGGTGGTGTATGCGTTGGCACACGCGCCCTGCAAAGCAACAGGCGGCAACCGTTTTTCCGCCGGGGAAAACGCCCGTGGTCAGAGGGCGTCCGGGGAGAACAAACGCAGCCTTTTGCAAGCGGGCACGGCAGCGCAAAACCGCGTTACTGTATATGAGATTTATCCTTTCGAAGGAGGACAAAATTCATGGTTAAACACGCAAGAAAAACAGGAAAACGCGCACTCGCGATCTGTATGAGCATCCTCATGCTCATGTCGGCGTGGGTGTTTGTTGCACCGAGCGCGAGTGCGATCACATCGCAGTCGGCGGGTAGTTACGAGTACGAAATTGAGATTTACTCGAATTCTAGCGACGGTTTTTCAAATGGCTTTAACGGCAACTGGGGCGAATGCGGAAACGACCACGTTGGATTTGATATTCATTATGCAACAGATAACGGGCGAGCCTCATCAAACAGTACTTATTCTTATGACCTTTATTCACATGGGCACATTCAGAAAAAAGTTACCACTTATGCATCTTTTACACTAAGTGGTTTCATTACCGGAATCTATCTCGGCATTGATCAGGATAGTATTCTTGAAGACAATACTATTGAAATAAAGAGTATTAAAGTAAGAAAGCCGACTGATGGAACTTGGCATACTCTTTGGACTGGTAATATGCACGTTGCTTCATCAACTGCGTATCACTGGTGTACTCTTGATTTTGCTGGGAATATTAATGGTGATAATAACGATCACGGAAGAGTTAAAGAAAGCTCGGGCGGTTGGTCTTTACCCACTCCAACATGTACTTATAGCGGCCATTCGGTTGTCGGCCTGAATGGCGCGCAGGAAACAAGAACATATAGTGTTGCTTCTGCGATCGATCAGTATGGCGTCAACTGGGGCTTTTCCAGCGTGACTTGGGCGAGCAGCAACACAACACTTGCACCGGTATCAGTGAGTAACAGTGTTGCTACTGCGACATTCAAATTGAACAACGAAATTCAATATAGCGCTACTTTAACGCCGACACTGGTGCATTCCTCCGGCAACAGAACACCGACCGGAAAAACGGTCACAGTTGATCCGGGTAAATCGTTATCGTTAAACACGCAGTTGACAATATCAAACGCCAACGGCAGCTCTGTGAAATGGTATGCCTTTAAACCGTCTGAGACCGGCACCTATGTGTTCTTCAGTTGGTTTACTTCCTCCAGCCCGGACGTCAATATCAATATTTATCAGCGCAACACGTCGAATGATAATGAGGTTGGCTCATCATTAGCTTACGGCGATGATTATGCCTCTACGACTTACGGCAATCATACCGGTAATTCATCAAGCGGAATCCAAGACAAAAACTTTAACGGTGGGTTGGTTCAAAACTTATTGGGAACAGATTTTCACCCGTTCTATTGTGTCGTTAGTTTGACTGCAAATCAGGTCTATTTAGCACAAATTAGCAACCTGAACGGCACGTCGATTCCTTTTAAGGTCTGCAAAGCAGTTAATATTACCTTTAATGCGACCGGTGGTTCGGGAACAGATGATAATAGCAATACCGTTAGCACGATGACCGTACCAATGCCTGTTGATCACACGACTATGAAGATGAATCAGGTCGGTTTCACCCGTGCAAACCACCAGCAGATTGCGTGGTCAACAAGCGGCACAAATGCGCAGGATAAAACTTGCATGTTATCGGCCACTCTCACGGTTCCTTCCAGCGCCACGACCTATTATGCTCTGTGGAATCCGAATGACGGTGCTCCGACGCCTTTGGGTCTGTTCACCGACTACACGGCACAAATTAATAATAATTATGAGGTTCAATTCTATACGTATACTCCGTTGGAAACAGGAACCTATGCCATTTTCAGTAAAGGCTCCGGTTCACCGAACCCGTATTTGATCCTTGCGGATAAGAGCGCTTGGGCAAGCAGCGCGACCTATATTGCGAGTGATAACAACACCGGCAGCACCAGCCACTCCGACATCGTCGGCAGCGGCAGCAACCAGTTCTATATCGCGCAAGAGCTGACGGCCGGCACGACCTATTATATTGCTGTCAAACTGCAGGGCAGTGGAACTGGCACCTATCCTTTCCGCATTGAATCGGTTTTCAAGATTCATTACGATGCCAATGGTGGCAGTGGTGCGCCTGCGGATCAGCACAAATTCTTTGACAAACCTTTGACTTTGTCATCTACGGTACCCACCCGCACGGGCTATACCTTCCTCGGCTGGTCGACGCACCCGTCTGCTACGACGGCTGATTATCCCACCGGTTCGACCAATGTCTATAATGAAAACGCCAACCTGACCCTCTACGCTGTCTGGCAGAAGAACCAGAGCACCCTGACCGTTGACCCGAACGGCGGCGTGTGGGATTACTACGCCCCCAACGGCTCCCCGTTCACGGGCTATTATCAGGACACCCTGTCCATCCCCGACCCGACCCGCGTCGGTTATAACTTCGCGAACTGGACTCTGAGCGGCAGCGGCAACGGCACGTTCAACAGCAGTTCGAAGATCTTCACCTTCGGTTCTTCGACGAGCGCAATGACCCTGACCGCGAACTGGACGCAGGGCAGCTACAGCGTCACCTATCCCGGCGCGCACACGACCGGTACCCCGGCGACTGCGAGCGGCGCAGCTGCGCTGAACGCGACCGTCACCGCAGACGCGAACTATCACCTGACCGATAACGTCACCGTCAAGGTCGGCAGCAAGACCCTGACGCGCGGCACGGACTACACCTACACCCTGTCGAGCAATCACCGCAGCGCGACCGTCGCGATCAACGCGGATCTCATCGGCGACAGCGTGACGATCAATGCGGTTGCAGAGGCGTGCTCCGGCGGCACGGCGACCTGCACCCAGGCGGCGACCTGCGCGACCTGTAACACGACCTACGGCTCCGCGGACGCGAACAACCACGATTGGGACTACGCGCACGCGACCTTCAACTGGAGCGGCTACACCTGCCCGAACGCGACGGTCAAGTGTACGCGCAACGCGAGCCACACCACCACGGTGAACACGACGGTCACGAGCGAAGTGACCGCTGCGGCGGTCTGCAACGCCAACGGCACCAAGGTCTATACGGCGAAGTTCATCGCGAATAACACCGAATACACCAGCACCAAGACCGAGACCCTGACCGACACCGCTAACCACGACTATATCACGGTCGCGAGCGCGTCGCACCTCAAGACGGCGGCGACCTGCACCACGGCGGCGGTATACTATAAGTATTGTTCCCGCTGCGGCGCGAACCATCCGACCGAAACCTTCACCAGCGGCGATCCGGACGCCAACGCGCACAGCTGGGGCGCCTGGACCAAGGTGGACGACAACACCCACAAGCGCGTCTGCGCCAACAGCGCAAGCCACGTGGAAATCGCATCGCACAGTTGGACCGCCGGAACGGAAACACCGGCGACCTGCACCGAGGCGGGCAGCACACCTTATACCTGCTCCGTCTGCTCCGGCACCAAGACCGAAACGATCCCGGCGCTTGGCCACAGCTTCAGCGGCGACTGGACGGTCCGGACGCCCGCGACCTGCACCACTGCCGGCGAAGAGTACCGCGTCTGCGGCCGTACCGGCTGTAACGCGGAAGAAACCCGCGCCATCCCGGCGACCGGCCATACGCTTATGACGGTTCAGGAGGTTGCTCCGCGCTGCAACCAGGCGGGTCATTACAGCTATACCTACTGCTCAACCTGCAAGCAGATTCTGATCAGAAATAATATCGACGTGTCCAGCAACAACTGGAAGACGACCGATGCTGAGGATCATGTTGTGTGGACCGACGCCACCGCCCACAACTGGGGCGACTGGACGGTTGCTGACGGTGACGAACCGACCTGTACCGAGCCCGGTACCGAGACGAGAACGTGCTCGTACTGCGACGATACCGAGACCAGAACGGTTGCGGCGCTGGGCCACAACATCGGCATGGTCGCGCCGGTGAATCCGACCTGCCAGACAGAAGGCAACTATTGCTATACCTACTGCGCACGCTGCTACAAGGTTCTGACTATCAACTTTGCAGACGTGACGAGCCAGGACATCACCTACACGGCGGGCACCACCCCGTCGCAGGCGGTCTGGACCGACGCGAACGCGCATAACATGAGCGCGTTCACCGAGACGGCGGCTGCGACCTGCACAGAAGACGGAACGCTGACCGCTACCTGCCAGAATTCCGGCTGCTCTCACACCGAGACCAAAGTGGAGCCGAAACTCGGCCACAACTGGGGCGACTGGACGGAAACCACGGCGGCGACCTGCACAACCGACGGCGTAGAAACCCGCACCTGCCGCAACGACAGCAACCATACCGAAACAAGAGCGATTCCGAAGCTCGGCCACGACTGGAGCAACTGGGCAGTTCAGACGGCCGCGACCTGCACCGCGAACGGTACCGAGGAGCGCCACTGCAGGAGGTCCGACTGTACCGAAAGCGAAACGAGACCCATTCCGAAGCTCGACCACAACTGGGGCAACTGGGAAGATCTCGGCGAAACCCAGGGTCACAGCCGCACCTGCTCGGTCGGCGGCGAAGCCGAAACAGAAGCGCACGACTGGAAAGATATCGTGCGTGCCGATGCGCTGGTGAGCGCAAGCAGCGATCCGTGCGCGGCTGGCGTGAGCTATTACAAGAGCTGCTCCGTCTGCGGACGCGTCAGCACCGACGCCAGCAACACCTTCACCACCCAGACCGCCGGCCATAAGTTGGTCGAGATCCCGGCGAAGGCTGAAACCTGCACCACTGCCGGCAACAGCCATTATTATGAATGTGCGGTTTGCCACAAGTTCTTTAGCGATTCGAACGGCGCTACCGAGATCACCGACCACAGCAGCGTTGTGATCGCGGCGCTCGGCCACAACTTTGGCACGACGGCGATCGAGGTCGTTGGAGGCCACCAGTACGAGTGCTCACGCTGCCACGGCTTGGGCGACGGCACCACGCTGGGCGCGGTGGAATCGCACACCTTTGACCAGCAGAACACCGGCGCGCGCTATGTTGCCGGCGCTGCGACGCAGTGCGGTGAGACGGCAAGCTACTACTATAGCTGTAAGTGCGGCGCGGTTGGAACAAGCACCTTCACAAGCGAAAGCGGTACCTTGAACCATATTTTGACTGCGCATGCGGCTGTTGCGCCGACCTGCGTGGCGCCCGGACGCATTGCGTACTGGGAGTGCTCCCGCTGCCACAGACTGTTCAAAGACGCGAACGGCGACGTCGAAGTGAGTGCCGACCAGCTGGCTAATAATACTCTGGCGGCGCACTCTTGGAGCGCATATGTTATAACAACAGATCCGACCTGCACCACAGACGGTATTGAAACCAGCACCTGCTCGGTCTGCGGCCTGACAAGAACGCAACCCGTCGGCAAGTTGAACCACGACTTCACCGGCACATATCTGTGCCACAACAACGGCACCCACAGCGTGAAGTGCTCCCGCTGCGACGTTTACAGCACCCCGGTTGCCTGTACGACGACAAGCAGCTCCACGGCAAGCGACTGCCAGCACCACGGCGTGACGACCTATCACTGCTCCGTTTGCAACGGCACATGGACAAACGACGACGGCGTCGGCGACCACAACATGACGGCGCACCCGGCGACCGATGCCACCTGCACGACGGATGGCAACACGGCATACTGGAGCTGCTCGGTCTGCGGCAAGTTCTATTCAGACGCGGGCGGCGCGACCGAGATCGCTGCCGACAGTTGGGTGATCGCGGCGACGGACCACGCCATGACGCTGAACGCTGCGAACGCTGCGAGCTGCACACAGCCGGGCAACAGCGCGTATTATAGCTGCTCGCGCTGCGGCAAGTTCTTCAGCGACGCGCTTGGTCAGTACGAGATTGCTGAGAATAGTTGGGTCATTCCGGCTCTCGGACACAGGACTGCAAAGGTCAACGCCGTGGCGCCTACCTGTACTCTGGGCGGCAACACGGTATTCTACGTCTGCTCCGGCTGCGGCAAGTACTTCTCTGACGCGGCAGCTGAACATGAAGTTGAGGATACCGCTTCGCTGGTCATTGCACCGCTTAATCACGACTGGGGCGATTGGAGTGAAACAACAGCGCCCACTTGCACAGCAACGGGCGTTGAGACCCGCACATGCTCCCGTTGCGGCGCAACCGAGACAAGAGACATTGCGGCGACCGGCCACTATTTCAACGAACTGGTTGATACCAACCCGTGGACATGGACAAAGAGCGGCAACACTTACGTAGTTACGGCAACGCTGAGATGTATCAATCCGTACTGTAACGAGAGAACGACCCGCAACGCGGTCGTGACAAGCGAAGCCCACAGCGCTGCAACCTGCGGCGATATTGCCACCGTCACCTTCACGGCGACCGTAACGCTTGACGGCGGAGAAGAAAAGACGGACCAGAAGACCGATTCAGACGTTGCGCTGCCGCATAACATTGTGGAAGTGGCGGAAAAGGCTGCGACTTGCACCGAATCCGGCAACAAGAGCTATACCTATTGCTCTCGCTGCTATAAGATCCTGACGCTTGAAGGTGTTGATATTTCATCCCAGAATAAAACCTACCCGGACGATGAAAGTATTTATACAACCGATCCGCTTGACCACGATTGGGGCACTCCGACCTACACGTGGACAGAAACAGAAGGCCGCTACTCTGTGACGGCGCTTGTGACCTGCACACGCGACGCAAACCACACGCAGACCGAAACAGTCAATGCAACGTCTTCACAGACGAAAGATCCGACCTGTACCGAAGAAGGCGAAACGACCTACACGGCAACTTTCACCAACCCGCTCTTTACGACGCAAATTAAGAAGGATCCGATCGCCAAAACGGCACATGACCCGGTAAGAACAGAACCGGTGGCTGCAAAGTGCATAGCGGCGGGCAACATCGAGTACTGGCAGTGCGCAACTTGCCATAAATATTTCTCCGACGCGAACTGCGACCATGAGATCACGCAAGCCCAAACGGTAATTGCAATCGACCCGACCAACCACGCGGGCCCGATCACGCATAACAACAAGATTGAGCCGACCTGCGTGGCAAACGGTCAAAAAGAGTATTGGCACTGCGCCGCGTGTAATGTGAACTTTGCGTATAACGACAACGGCGTGGCGACGGCGCTTGATGATCTGACGATTCCGTCTACGGGCACAGAGCACCGCTTCACGGTTCACGTTTCCGCAAAGGATGCAACCTGCCTGCAGCCTGGTAACTATGCATATTGGGAATGCACCACCTGTCATGCGAAGTATGACGAGACAAAGACGAACCGCTTTCCGAATGACGATGCTTCTATAGCTGCCCTCGGTCACGACTTTATGGGCGCAGACGCAGAGCATCATCCTCGGGTGGAAGCGACCTGTACGGCGAACGGTATGCAGGAATACTGGACCTGCGCAAGATGTCATCTGTACTTTGCAACAAATAACACAGATGATACGAATGCCAAAGAACTCAGCGCACTCGTGATTCCGAAGCTTGGACATGAGCTCGTGGCGGTTCAAGCCGTTGCCGCTACCTGCGATAACGTGGGCAACAAGAGCTATACCTATTGCGAGCGCTGCAAGGTGATTCTTGTACTCGACGGCGTGTATGTGGAAGAGCAGGACAAGAAGTATCCCGATGATGCAGATTTCTATACAATCGGTGCGCTCGGCCATGCATACGGCGAGCCGACTTGGGACTGGGCAGACGATTATTCAAAAGCAACAGCAACCTTTACTTGTGCAAACGACGCAAACCATGAGCATGTTGTGTCGATAACCGACAGCAATCCTTCGCATCAAACAATTATAGAACAAACCCATACGGTCGATGGTGAAATCAGGTATACCGCTACTGTGACCTTCAACGGCCAGACCTACACAGACGTCAGAACCCAGATCACCACGGCAGACGGTCACGATCTGCACTTGCAGCCGAGAGTGGAACCGACCTGTACTACAGCCGGTCATGAAGCATATTACACCTGTGGGCATTGTTCCGATATCTTCATCTATACCACGGAATATGTTCCGACTACGTTGGCCGCTGTGACCATTCCGGCTTCCGGTCACAACTGGGCAAACCCGACTTGGAGCTGGACGCAAGATGAGCACGGCAATTACACCGGTGCAACGGTCACCTTCACCTGCACAAACGATAATTGCGGCGCGACCTATCAACTGACAGCTGCAATTACCTCCTCTATTGCAACCGCAGCCACCTGCACAACGTCGGGCGAAACGCTATATACCGCAACGGCGACTGTGCCGGAGGCAGGCGTAGAGAACCTTGCGGGCGGCACAACGTTTACTGACACCAGAACACGCCCGATCGAAGCGACCAATCACGCACTCACGAAGCACATTGCGAATGATGCGACCTGCACCGAAGGGGGCAATATCGAGTATTACACCTGCTCGGTCTGCAACAAGATCTTCCGCGAGGGCAACGTAGCGACCGGTATTGCAAGGTATGAAATCACAGAGGATGATATTGGTATTCCGGCGCTCGGCCACAATTTCGATTACAGAGCTGCAGATATCGTACCCGTTTGGGTATGGGTCGAAGAAGGCAACACCTATCAGTGCACCATGACCGCGACCTGCACACGCTGCGACGCAACCGATTCGGAAACAGTGGTTGTTGACGAGCAGCACGTGGAGCACAAGATAGCTCCGGCGTGTGAAACGCAGGGACTCGATATTTACACCGCCGTATTCACAAAGGGCTTCGACACCCAGACCAAGGACAAAGTGCTTGATCCAACCGGACACGGAACACCTGTTAAAACAGAGCGCGTGGAGCCGACCTGCCTTGGAGCAGGTGAGGAAGCCTACTGGACCTGCCCGGACTGCCATAAGAACTATGCGGAAGAAGAATTGACGCATCAGATCATCAACCCGACGCCGATTCCGGCACTCGGCCACGACTACGGCGCACCGACATGGAGTTGGACAGACGTTCAGGAAGATGGCGTGATCACTTCTTATACCAAAGCGACCGCGACCTTCACCTGCAGACGTGAAGGCTGCGTGGAGGAAAACAACGGGTACACCGTGGCGGTAGAATGCACCGCAGACTACGGTATGACCGTTCAGACGACAACGGCTGCGACCTGCGAGACCGCTGGCGTCGCGACCTACACGGCGACCGCGAAGTTCAACGGCAACAGCTATTCCGACACGGCAACAGCGGTCATTCCTGCCCTTGGTCACGACTTCACCGCGAGCAAAGACCGTGTCAATCAGATCGACGGCGACGAGACGCACCACAATTACAAGTGCGTCCGCTGCGACGCGGTCGGCGTTATGAATGGCACAACGCCTAATAAGAACGGCAAGGTCGAATGCTCGTTCAGCGGCAATTGGAATATCGGCACGAACGAGACCTGTACTTCGGCCGGCACCGAATGGCGTCAGTGCGAATTCTGTGCCAACAGAGAAGAACACACCAGACCGGTGAGCGCGCATACGATCATCAGCGTTCCGGCGCAGGAGGCGACCTGCCAGGCGGCAGGCAATAAGGCCTATAGCTACTGCGCGGTCTGTAAACAACTGCTGAGCGTGGACGGTGTGGAAACTATTCCGGCCGGTACGCTGTATGATTCCGAAGCAGGTATTCTGCTTTACAAAACTGAAGACGCGACCGCACACGATGAGAAGACGGTCAATGCGAAGGCGGCGACCTGCGAGACAGCGGGCAACAAAGCCTATTCCTACTGCGACCGCTGCAAGATGCTTCTGACCATTGATAATGAACCCGTTTCTGCCGGCCATGACGCATCCTATGAGACATATGCGGACGAGTACACGATTCCGGCGCTTGGCCATGACTTCGTGATGGAAGGCGAAGGCAGACAGGTGCGCCATAACACCGGAGAAGACACGCACTCCTTCCAGTGCTCGCGCTGCGACGCATACGGTATCAAGGACGGCACGACACAGGTCAAGAACGGTAAGGAAGCCTGCTACGGCGGAACAGCAAAATGCACAGAAAAACCGATTTGCTCCGTCTGCGGTGCAGAATATGGCGCTGCGCTCGGTCACAACTATACGCTGGTCAGCTGGACATGGGCAAATGATTTTACAAGTGCAACGGCAAACTTCGTCTGTAAGAACGATCCTTCGCATAAGGAATCCGTTAATGCCACGATTACGTCCGTGAACGCAACCGTCACATGCACCCAGGCCGGTCAAAAGATTTACACGGCAAAGGTCACGTTTGAAGGCAAGGAATACACCGATACGAAGGCGGAGCTCGTCGACGCTCTCGGTCACGATTGGGATTACGCAAACGCGATTTATGAATGGGACGATGCCATGCATTGTACCTTGAAGCTGAAATGCAGTCGCGAAGGCTGTAATGCAGAGCATAGTGAAAACGGCACGATTGAGACACAAACCACCGCAGCAACCTGTCTGAGCGGCGGCAATGTGCGCTACATTGCCAAGTTCGTCATCAATGACTTGCAGACTTACGTCGATGTTCCGACCAATCCACTCGGCCACCGTTACGACACGCCGGCGTGGAACTGGACGGGTGACGACGACAACGGCTACACCAAAGCGACCGCAACCTTCACCTGCACAAGATGTGAAGAAGGCACGACCGGCCACGAAGTGGTTGTAACCTGCGAGCCGCAGGATCCTGTGGACGAAACGGTCAGCAGACTGCAGGTGAGTACCGTTGACACGACCTGTGAAGCCAACGGTGCAACCACCTACACTGCAATCGCGCTCTTCAACGGAGCGACTTTCACCGACAGCAAGATCGTTCCGATCGCGAAGTCCGGCCATGAGTACAAGGTTGTTGAAAACGGTTGGCATTGGGCAAACGACTACAGCACCGCTTCGGTTGATCTTGTTTGTAAGAACGATCCTTCTCATACCGCGACTGTGAACGCAGTTGTTACGGAGTCGTCCGCGGGCGCCACATGTGTGAGCGGCGGCGGTGTCAGTTACACGGCGACAGCAGTCTATAACAACCAGACATTCACCGATTTCCAAGGCGTTACGGACGGCAAACTCGGCCACGATTATCAGGTCAGCTGGATTTGGACGGAGAATGAGGCTGAGGACACCTATACAGCAGTGGCAGTCTTTACCTGTCAGCGTTCCGGCTGCACGGAGAGTACACCGGGTCATTCGTTCACGCTGAACGCGCAGGTTACAAAGGCCACACCGGTGCCTGCAACCTGTGAGACGGCGGGCAACAACACCTTCAACGCCACCGTCACGGTCCCGGACGATGAGGAAAAATGGCCTGCTTCCGGCCAGACCTATACCGACAGCAAGGTCGTTACCATCCCGGCACTTGAACACGATTGGAGAGCTCCGACTTATTCGTGGGAGAAGGTCGATGATAATCACTATACGGTGACGGCGATTCGGGTCTGCAACAACGATCCGGCCAACCACAGCCAGACCGAAACCAAGAGCGTTACCGGCGAAGATACAGTGCCGGCGGGCTGCACAACGGAAGGCGTCCGGACGTTCACGGCAACATTCAGCAACACGGCGTTCGGCACCAAGGTGAAGACAGAGCCCATCCCCGCCAAGAATCACGCGCTCCAGCACCACAACAGCGTGGCGCCCACCTGCACCGACCCGGGCAACGTGGAATACTGGCAGTGCACGAACAGCGGCTGCGGCAAGTGCTTCTCCGATGCGAACGGCACAACGGAGATTACGGACACTGCCATTCCGAAGCTCGGCCACGACTTCGTGATGAGCGGCAGCGGCATGGTCGCGATCGATAACGGAGACGACACGCACTCCTACAAGTGCTCGCGCTGCGACGCCTACGGTGCTGTGATCAACAACGTTCAGACGACGCGGGAAGACGGCGGTAAAGTCGCGCATGACTTCGGCGCATGGATCATTCTGGAAGAATCGACCTGCCAGAACCCCGGCCTGCAGAAGCATATCTGTAAGGTTTGCGGCTGTGAAAAGACCGCGGCGATCGGCGTTGCCGCCCATCAGTTGTTCCTTGTCAGCGCGAAGGCGCCGACCTGTACCGCGACCGGCAACTCCGAGTACTACGAATGCAACGTCTGCCACAAACTCTTCACCGACGCAACTGCTTCGACCGAAACCAATCTGGCCGCGGTGACCATTGCGGCGAAGGGCCATAACTTCACCGGCGCCATTCACGACAACGGAGACGGCACCCACAGTTACCGCTGCGTCAACGGCTGCGGCAGCTACAGTACTCCCGAAAACCATGTCTTCGATCAGGAAAACACCAGCCGTGAATATCTGCGCAACTACGCGAACTGCGAAGAGGCGAGCACTTACTACAAGAGCTGTGCCTGCGGCGCGAAGGGCAGCGCGACCTTTACGGTCGGCCAGGCGCTTGGTCACACGATGGTTGAATTCCCCGCACAGCCGGCAACCTGCACAGAGGCAGGCCATTCGAAATACAAAGAGTGCCAGCGCTGTCATGTCCGCGAGGACTATGTAGTGGACCCCGCAACCGGCCACGACGAGTATCAGTATGATGAATCGAAGTCCGGCGCTTCTGCCGACGGTTCGATCAGATGGGAAGCCTATTCCTGCAAGAACAAATGCGGCACCTTCTATCTGAAGACCACGATCGTTTCGATCGATGCCAACGGCACGCGCGTCCCGAACGTCAATGTCCGCATTGTCGACGCCTCCGGCAGAACGATTGTGAACAAGAAGACAGACGCCAACGGCGAACTGAAGGTCGGCACCGATTACAGCACGAGCCTGCATCCGGGCGTGACCTATGACGTCTATCTTGATTATGTCAGAGACGGCGGCAACTACAACACGCACGGTTCCATCAGCTTTGACAAGAACGGCAAGCTCAGCGGCTCCTTCGGAAAGCTGACGCCGTACGGCGGCAACGCCTCCGGCACGACCGGCGGCAGCCCGAGCGGCGAGTTCCGCTGCAGTATGTGCGATACATACGACAGCATGAAGGATAAACCGGTCATCGGCTGGTTCATCTCCATCATCCACGCGTTCGTCCACGCGATCAGCCGCATCGGCAAATAACCAAAGGACAGAAATCCCCAAAAACGGCGCTTCCGCTTCGGCGGAAGCGCCTTGCTTTCTGCGTTCCCGGAGTTGACTTTCTATGGGATTCGATGTATAATAAAAAGAACGACAACGAGCGAAAACGGAGGCTATCATGGCGAAGATTCTGGTCATCGGCGGCGGCGCGGCCGGCCTGCTTGCGGCGGGCACGGCGGCGAAACGCGGCTGCGACGTTTGCATTCTGGAGCGCAACGAGCGCCCGGCGCGCAAGGTCATGATTACCGGCAAGGGCCGCTGCAACCTGACCAACCACTGCACGCTGATCAACGAGCTGGTCGCGCAGGTGCCGACCAACGGCCGCTTTTTGCACGGCGCGTTTTCGCGCTTTATGCCGCAGGACGTCATGGAGCTTGTGGAAGCGCAGGGCGTGGAACTGAAGATCGAACGCGGCAACCGCGTGTTTCCCGTGTCCGACAAGGCGGTCGACGTCGTTGACGCGCTGGTGCGCTTCGCGACGGAAGCCGGCGCCGAGATCCGCCGGGGCAGGGCAGTGGAACTGCTGCTGGAGGACAGGGCTGTGCGCGGCGTCAGGACCGAAGACGGGATCGTGCTTGAAGCCGACAGCGTGATTGTCGCGACCGGCGGCGTCTCCTATCCGCTGACCGGGTCCACAGGCGACGGCTATACCCTGGCGAAGCAGGCGGGTCACACCATCGTTGACCCGAAGCCCTCGCTTGTGCCGCTGGTCTGCCATGAGGGCTTCTGCTCCGACCTGCAGGGGCTTTCGCTGCGCAACGTCGCGATCACTGTCCGCGACACGACCAATTACAAAGAGATCTACAGCGACTTCGGCGAAATGCTCTTCACCCATTTCGGCGTGTCCGGCCCGATGATCCTGTCGGCCAGCGCGCATATGAAGCCGATGGAAAAAGGGCGCTATGAGATCCATATCGATCTCAAGCCGGCGCTGTCCTATGAACAGCTGGACGCCCGCGTGCAGCGCGACTTCCTCGCCGCGTCCAACAAAAACTTCATCAACGCGCTGGACAGCCTGCTGCCGAAAAAGCTCGTTCCCGTGATCGTCCGGCTGTGCGGCGTGAAAGCGTCGCTCAAGGTCAACCAGGTCACAAAAGAGACGCGCGGACGGCTCGTGAATCTGCTGAAGGATCTTAAGGTGACCGTCAACGGTTGCCGACCGATCGAAGAGGCGATCATCACGAGCGGCGGCGTCAATGTGAAGGAAGTCGACCCGAAAACGATGCAGTCCAAGCTTTGCCGCGGGCTGTACTTTGCCGGCGAGGTGCTCGACGTCGACGCCTACACCGGCGGCTTCAATCTGCAAATCGCGTTTTCGCCCGCCGCGCGGCGGCCTCCCGCGGGGTCAGCGCGATCGACACCGGCGCGCTGTACCGCACCGTCGGTCTGCACGCGCTGCGTCTGGGCGTCGACACGAAAGACGCCGCGGCTGTTACCGCCACGCTGACGGACGCGCTTCATGTCGAGTTGCGCTTTGTCGGCGGCGAACAGCGGATGTTCCTCAACGACGAGGACGTGTCCGACGCGATCCGGACGCCGGAAGCCTCGCTTGCCGCCTCGGCTGTGTCCGCCGTGCCCGCCGTGCGCGCCTATCTGTTCGATCTGCAAAAGCAGCTCGCGCACGAGAACGACTGCATCATGGACGGCCGCGATATCGGTACCGTGGTGCTGCCGGACGCGCAGGTGAAAATCTTTCTGACCGCGTCGCCCGAAGCGCGGGCGCAGCGCCGGTATGAAGAACTGATCGGCAAGGGCATGGACGTCACGTTCGAGGACGTGCTCGCCGATATGAAGCAGCGCGACTACAACGACAGCCACCGCGCGATCGCGCCGCTGAAGCCCGCGGATGACGCCATTTTGCTCGACACGAGCGGCAACACGCTCGAACAGTCCGTCGCGCTTGTAACGCAGACGATCCGGGACAACATGCCCCGCTGAAAGAAGGTGCGCTTTTGGCTCCGACCGTGACCCTCGCGAAAACCGCCGGCTTCTGCTTCGGCGTGGACCGCGCCGTCAAACTGCTCTACGACCGGATCGACCGGGGCGGACCCGTCTGCACCCTCGGCCCGATCATCCATAACCCGCAGGTGATCGAAGACCTGCGGCAGCGCGGCGTGTTCGTGCTGGACCGCGCTGAGGACGCCGTTCCCGGTACAACGGTCGTGATCCGCGCCCACGGGGTACCGAAGCGGGTGTTCGATATCTTCGCGCAAAACGGGATCGACTATGTCGACGCGACCTGTCCCTATGTGCTGAAAATCCACCGGATCGTGGAACAGCACACAACGCCGGAAACGGTGCTTTTGATTGCCGGGGACGAAAGCCACCCGGAGGTGCAGGGCTTTCGCAGCCGCAGTAAAGGCCCCTCCTATGTCTGCGGCGATCCCGACGCGTTTGAGGCGCTGGTCCGGGCGCATCCGGAATTTTATGAAAAGGAAGTCATTCTGGTTGCGCAGACCACTTTTTCCGTGAATGCATGGAAAAAAATCTATGAAATTTTTCAAAAACTATATACAAAATCAAAATCTTTTGATACAATATGTAAAGCGACGCAAAATCGGCAGTTAGAGGCCGAAGCGCTCGCAAAGGAAAGCGACTGCATGATCGTGATCGGCGGACGCTTCAGTTCGAACACCGTCAAACTGACCAAAGTGTGCGAACCTTACTGCAAGACCTATCTGGTCGAGCAGGCGGCGGAACTGAGAGAAATCGACTTTTCCGGCTGCAGATCCATTGGGGTAACAGCAGGTGCGTCCACACCTGCAGGTATTATAAAGGAGGTACTT
>CAMZEG010000027.1 GCA_947305635.1 uncultured Clostridia bacterium | reverse complement strand
GATAGCGCGTCACAAGGATACGGTCGCCGTAGCCTTCTCTCGCTTCGTCGATCGCGTTCGTCAATATTTCAAACATGGAATGTTCGCAGCCCTCGATGCCGTCGGAGCCGAAAATAACAGCCGGGCGCTTGCGCACCTTATCGGCGCCTTCGAGCATCTCAATGCTCTGGTCGCCGTATCCGTTTTTCTTTGCCATGCACTCTGTTTCCTTTCCGCAAAGGCGCAACATAAGCCGAATTCTGTCGACTGAAGCCACCAAATATTGTATCTATTTTATTTTACACATTTTTCCGAAAAAATCAAGTGTTTCCGAAAAAACAATCGAACAAATATTCGAGCATATCAAAAAAAGACCCGCTCCGTATGGGCGCAGGTCTTTCAATTGATACAGTCGGACAGTTACTTCAGCGCAACCGCCTTTTTCGCCTTCTCGGCAATGTGTTCTGCGTCGAGGCCGAACAGATGCAGCAGCTTCACAGCAGGGCCGGAGCGGCCGAAGGTGTCCTCCACACCGAGACGCAGCACGGGCACGGGGCAGGCTTCGGAAAGCACTTCCGCCACAGCGCCGCCAAGACCGCCGATCACGCTGTGCTCTTCCGCCGTCACAATCGCGCCGGTTTCTTTTGCGGCCTTAATCAGGATCTCTTTGTCGATCGGCTTAATCGTGTGGATATTAATGACGCGCGCGTCAATGCCCTCTTCCTTGAGCGCTTCGGCGGCTGCCAGCGCTTCGCTGACCAGCAGACCGGTCGCGACGATCGTCACGTCCTTGCCGTCGCGCAATGTCACGCCCTTGCCGAGCTCAAACTTGTAATCCTCCGCGTTGACACGGGGCACCGCCAGACGGCCGAACCGCATATAGACCGGGCCGTCGTGATCCGCGGCGGCAAGCACCGCCTGATAGGCTTCGACGTCGTCCGCGGGATTGATGATCGTCATATTGGGGATCACGCGCATCAGCGCAATATCCTCGCAGCACTGGTGGCTCGCGCCGTCTTCGCCGACGGAGATACCGGCATGGGTCGCGCCGATCTTGACGTTCAGATTCGGGTACGCGATCGAGTTGCGCACCTGTTCAAAGGCTCTGCCCGCCGAGAACATGGCAAAGGAGGACGCGAACACGGTGTAGCCGGTGGTCGCGAGGCCGGCGGCGACGCCCATCATGTTGCTTTCCGCGATCCCGCAGTCGATGAACTTATCGGGGTATTCCTTTTTAAATACGCCGGTTTTGGTCGCTTTTGCAAGGTCGGCGTCCAAAACAAGGATGTCGTCGCGCTGACCGAGCGCTTTGAGCGCGTTGCCGTAAGCGTCTCTTGTTGCACATTTGATCACATCAGCCATGATTACGCCTCCAATCCGGCAAGCGCCGCGTCGAGTTCGGCCATTGCCTGTTCATACTGTTCCACGTTTGGCGCGGAGCCGTGCCATTCGCATTTGTCTTCCATGAAGGAAACGCCCTTGCCCTTGATCGTCTTGGCAATGATGCAGGTCGGTTTGCCCTTGCATTCTTTCGCGGCGGTGAACGCGTCGTCGATCTGATCGAAGTCGTGGCCGTCGATCGTGATCACGTTCCAACCGAAGGCTTCGAACTTCTTGTCGATCGGGCACGGCGAGTTCACTTCGTCGAGCGAACCGTCGATCTGCAGATTGTTCCAGTCAACGATGGCAACAAGATTGTCAAGCTTCCGGTTGCCGGCAAGCATCGCGGCTTCCCAGACCTGACCTTCTTCGATCTCACCGTCGCCGAGCGGCGAATAAACGCGGAACGCTTTCCCCTGCAGCTTGGCGCCGAGCGCCATACCGACCGCGGTGGAAATGCCCTGGCCGAGCGAACCGGTGCTCATATCCACGCCTGGCGTATACTTCATGGAAGGATGACCCTGCAGAATGGAGTCCGGCTGGCGCAGCGTCGCGATATGCTCCCACGGGAAATAGCCCTTGAGTGCAAGCGCGGCGTAGAGCGCGGGCGCGGTGTGCCCTTTGGAAAGGACAAAGCGGTCACGGTCGGCCCACTTCGGATTCTGCGGGTCCACGTTCATCTCATGAAAATACAGGTAAGCGACGATGTCGGCGATCGAAAGCGAGCCGCCGGGATGGCCGCTCTTCGCGTGACCGGTGCCTTCGATCACGCCTTTTCTGATTTTGACCGCAATCTTCTGTAACTCAAGTTTTGTTTTCGTATCCATATGATTCCTCCTTAGTCAATCGCGCCGCTTCGTCGGCGGACGCGTAATGCTCAATCAGATACTCAATGAGATCGGCGACCGCCCCGCGATCGCAGTGACAGGTCACAAGCTGCACAATCTCCTTGATTTTCTTCGGCGCCTGCCCGCAGCACGCGGGAACGGCGACCGCTTTCAGCATCTCCCAGTCGTTGAAGTAATCGCCGATGGCGGCCGTGTGCGACGGGTCGATGCCGAGCAGTTCCGCCACCTTCATCACGGCGACGCCTTTGTTCGTCCCCTTGCCGACCACTTCGAACGACGCGACGGACGAACGCATCAGGTTGCCGGTTTCGCCGTTGTTGCGTTCGGTGATATAGGCCTGCACCTTGTTGACCGCAGGCGTGGGGCCGGTGAAGATCGCCTTGCACCAGTCGCCGGACGGCAGGTCGTCGATCTTGCGGTAATACTTGCGCTCAAGCCGGCTGGACAGCGCAAGGATCCACGCGCCGACGCCGGGCCGCACCATGCGCACCTGCGTGGACGTCACGATCTGTACGCGCACAACGGGAAACTTTTTGGCCGCGTCGCGGATGATTCCTTCGGTCTCACGATCCACGCAATGCTTCCATAGGATTTGTTCGTTTTTATAGTCGTATACGCCCGCGCCGTTCAAAAAGACGGCGTAGCCGCTGTTGAGATGCAGCTTTTCGAAATGGCGTCGCATCGAGGCGATCGAACGCCCGGACGCCAGAATCATGGTGCCGCCGCAATCATAGACAAAGCGCCGGATGGCATGGCGGTTGCGCGACGGCAGATGACGGCGCTTGTCGTTGAGCGTGCCGTCAATATCGGAAGCGAGCAGCCATCCGGATAAAGAAGCCGGATTATTCATCTTTCAACCCCCTCAGAAACGTTGTGAAATACGCAGGCAGTTCGCTGTCAACCTCGATTTTCTGCCGCGTACGGGGATGTTTGAAGCCGATGTGTCCCGCGTGCAGGCACTGCCCGCCGAGGGATGTGATGACCTTTTTCGGGCCGTAGACGGGATCCCCCGCCACGGGATGCCCGATATAGGCCATGTGGACCCGGATCTGATGGGTGCGCCCGGTTTCGAGCTGAACCCGCAGATGGGTAAAATCACGATAAGTATGCGTCACGAAAAAGTGCGTGACGGCGTTTCTGCTGTTTTTTTCGGTGACCGTCATCTTTTTGCGGTCGGTCGGATGGCGCCCGATCGGCGCGTCGACTGTGCCGGATTCCGTCTGGAAGCGGCCGTAAACGACGGTCTGGTATTCGCGCGAAAAGGAGTGTGCCTGAATCTGCTCCGCGAGGGACAGATGGGCAAAGTCGTTTTTCGCAACGATCAAAAGGCCGCTCGTGTCCTTGTCAATCCGGTGGACGATGCCGGGACGCGCCACGCCGTTAATGCCGGACAGCGACCCTTTGCAATGGTACAGCAGCGCGTTGACAAGCGTACCGTCCGGGTTGCCGGGCGCGGGGTGCACGACCATGCCCTTCGGCTTGTTGACGACCAGCAGATCGTCGTCCTCATAGCGGATGTCCAGCGGGATATCCTGCGGCAGCACGTCAGGCTCCTTCGTTTCGGGCACCTTCACGGAGATCCGGTCACCGGGACGGATCTTATAATGCTTGGACACAATCACAAACCCGACCTGTACACCGCCGTCGTCAATGATCTTCTGTACGGCGGAACGCGTCAGATCCGGCATCACATCGCTCAGATACTTGTCGATCCGGACGTCGGCCTGATCGTCGGGCACGGTAAACAGATGTCTTTCAGCCATGAGCTTCTTCCTTTTTGCGTCGGCTGTCGCGCACCATCTCGTACAGTTCCCAGAAGACGATCAGAAACGCTCCGACCGTAATCAAACAGTCCGCGAAGTTGAACACATAGAACTTGACGAACAGCACTTCGATATAGTCCACCACGAAGCCGCGGAAAATCCGATCCAGTAAATTGCCAAGCCCGCCGGCAAGAATACCGGCGAGGCAGCAATACACCAATCCGAAACGGATTTTTTTTGAAAAGACGAGATACAGCAGCACGGCGAATACCACCAGCGCGAGCACCGCCATCAGGGTCGTTTTGCCCTGCAGCATGCCCATCATTGCGCCGTCGTTTTCCGTATAATGCAGCTGCAGCACATGCGGGATCAGGACGAGCGGCGCGCCGTCGCCCAGTTTTGTCGACACAATGTACTTGATCAGCTGATCGGCGCCGGTCAGCACCAGCACGGAAAGCAGGGTGAAAAACGGGAGCATAAATCGCCTCTTAGTCGTTATCGTCGTCAAAAATGTCGAAATTCTTCGTCAGGCGGAATTTGAACGGGTCGCGCGGCGGTTCCTCTTCCTCGTCGTCATCATCGTCAGCATCGATTTCTTCGATTTCCGGAAGAGACGGCGCTTCGTCTTCATCGTCAAACGGCGCGTCGTCCACGTCGGATTCCGGTTCGATCTCTTCAAAGTCATAGACCGGTTCCGGCTCCGCGGGCGCTTCGGCGACTTCTTCTTCGTTCGCTTCAACGATCTCTTCCGCTTCCGGTTCCGTGGTCTGCGGCGCATACGGCTGATAGGCCGGCACTTCCGGCGGCGCCGCGAAGTCGAACAGCGACGGCGCGGGCTCCTGTGCCGTTTCCGGCTGCACTTCCTTGATGATGGAGGAGATCTGCGCGATCAGGTCGTCCCGGTCTTCGATTGCGGGAATCTCCGGCTCCTCCTCAGCAGGCGCTTCCGCAGCGGGCGCTTCTTCCGGCGCTTCTTCCGCTTCTGCCGCGGGTTCTTCGGCGGACTCGTCGCGCAGCTCGAACGCGGGCGCAGCCTCCTGCTTCGCTTCAAACTGCGGAATCTCGGTTTCGGCCAGCAGGCTGTCGGCGGAATAGCCGCTCAGGTCGATTCCTTCGACCAGCGGCACCAGCTGTGTGAGCATCTGCAGGGCGGATTCCTTGAAGGTGAGGACCTCGTTGCGGGTCGTTTCGATTTCAACGTTCGCGCGGTCGATGATTTCCTGCGTCTTTTCTTTCGCGACCTTCGCGTCTTTATACGCGGCGCCGACGATGGCGGCGGCCTTTTCGTTCGCGTCCGTAATCAGCGCGGCGGCTTGCTCGTTGATCTGCTTGAGATACGCTTCGCTCTGCGCCTTGGCTTCGCCCATCACGCGGGAAAGTTCCTTTTCGGAGCGGGCAAAGTTCGCGTCGGCGGCCTCTTTCTTTTCGCGCGCGTAGGCGTCGGCCTTGGAGATCGATTCGTCGAGGATCTCTTTCGCTTCCTCTTTCGCGTCGTTGACGATAGACTTCGCGTCCTGGTTCGCGGTCAGCATCGTCTCGTCCGCAACCGCCTGCGCTTTGACAAGCGCGGTCGCGATCGCGTTTTTGCCGACGTTGTATTCGTCAATGATCGAAGAGAGCGATGCGAACTTGCGCTTCATCGACGCGTTTTCGCTCATCAGTTCGGTAAAGCTGATATAGACCTGCTGCAAGAACGCGTCAACGTCCATCGACCGGTAGGCGCCTCTGCCGGCAGAGGGGAAGGTCTGCATCTTGATCTGTTCCAGTGTAAGCATGATTAGTTCCTCCTAAACGTCCTGTTATTTCCGGTCGTATCAGCCGTAGAACGGGGTGGGATCCACCTGGCTGAAGAAATCGCCGGAAAGCTCCGCGGCCTCGGGCACGACCAGATAGATATGATCCGAGATGTTTTCGATCTTGGAATTGCAAACGTATTTCACGCCATCAAGGAAGTCGAGCACACGGCGCTCCTCCTTGCCGTCGATCTTGGAAAGATCGCAGATCGTCACAACGCCGCGGTCGATCATGCAGTCGGCGACGTTGCGCGCGTCGTTCATATCCTCGAGCAGGAACAGCGCGACCTTCAGCTTCTGGGCGGGCTTCGCGTTGTTCATGCTGTAGATATTGCCGGCGTTCTTCTTGCTCTTCGCGGCGTCTCCCGCGTCGGCACCGTAAGGCTGATAGGTAGACGCGCGGAACTGGTTGCCGCCGTAGGGCTGATAGCCGGGCGCAGCAGTTGCGTCTGCGCGGCCGCTCTTCGGCTGGGCCTTCGGCGCAGGCTGCTGCACGGGTTCCTCTTCGTAACCCTCCTCTTCATCGAGGTACTCGTCGTCGTAGTAATCGTCCTCATCCTGGAACGTAAACGCACCTTTGAGATTTTCCTTGATGTTTTTGAAAAAGTTTTCCTTCATAATCTCTATCCTCCGCTTTCTTTTTTGCTCAGTATAATCTGGGGCCGAATATCGACGAGCCGATCCTGACGAGATTGGCGCCGCATTCGATTGCAAGCGCATAGTCCGAAGACATCCCCATAGACAAAATCTGCATACTTATATTATCTATATTTTTACGCCCGATGTCAACAAACATTGTGTGCATTTTTTGAAAATATGCACTTAATTTTTCAGTTTCCTGACAAATGGGCGGAATTGTCATCAATCCGCGGACCCGAACATGGGTCATTTTTGCCATTTCTTCAAGTAAAGCTTCCAGCTCACCGGGCGGCAACCCGGTCTTGCTCTCCTCCCCTGCGATATTGACTTCGATCAGGCATTCCATCGTTTTATCGATCTTTTCACACTGCTTGTCGATCTCCTTCGCGAGTTTGAGACTGTCCACCGACTGGATCATCGACACATGCGGCACGATCTGGCGGACCTTGTTGGTCTGCAAATGGCCGATCAGATGCGCTTCGACGTGATCGAGATTGAGGAACGGCTGTTTGCCGAGGAATTCCTGCACCTTGTTTTCGCCGATCAGATCCACGCCGCATTGGATGGCGTGGTTGATAAAGACGGGTTCGACGGTTTTCGTCACGGCCATCATGCGGATGTCGGAACGGGTCCGCCCTCTTTTTTGCGCCGCCTCGCCGATGCGCGCGTCAATGAAGCGCAGGTTCTCTTCAATCGTCTGTTCACGATGCGCTGTTGATAACTTTTCCGTCATTGAGATTCTTTCCTTTCACGATCACGCGGTCATAGGCGGCAAGGCGCGGCAGATCCGGCGTTTTCTCTTCGTCGATTTCGCCTTTTTCGTTATAATACACCGCCGCGGTCGCAATCACATGGTTGTCCGCGTAATACAAGATCTGAATTGGTTTGAAGACGACGCGTTTGCCGGCGAGGACGTAAACGCCGGTCAGACCGTCGGCGTTTTCCACGAGCGCGTCGTTGCTGATGCGGAAGCCCTCATGCGTCTTCACGGTGATTTCCGCTTTCTCTTTGCGCAGACCGGACAACGCCTCGTTCATCCGTGTGCATTTCAGCACCACCGCCACGTTATCGTCCGCGCGGTTCGAGACGGTCTGTACGCGCATCGGCAGATCGTAGATCCCCTTTTCCGGGAAACTGACGGTCACATAGTTGCCCTTTTTCACAACGCCGGCGCGGTTCTGCGGCATATTGCAAAGCAGGTACCAGGTGTGCTGGCCGATAATCTTGCCGTAAGCGCCTTCGACGTCCTTTGACTCACTCTTCAAAAGGTCATCCACCTGCTGCGCCGTGACGGCGTCCGTGGCAAGCGTCTTGTAATCGAACAGCGTCTCGTAGCCGTCGACGTTGCTGACGAAATAGCCCGCGTAGGGCGAGAGCACGTCGGTCGTATGCACTGAGGAGACTTTCAACGTCTTCTTTTGCTTTTCATAGCGTTTCAGCAACTTGGAAAAATCCAGCTCGCTGCCTGTGGCAATCTGCTTTGTCGTGATCTTATAGTTGATTTTCCGAACAGCTTCATCCAAAGAGGAGAGCTTGTTGGAATCGATCAGGGAGAGATAATCATGGATCGCGGCGGAGATTTCGGAGTTGAGCGCGACGACGTTGACGTAGCTCAGTGAGTCCTGATTCTGCAGCGTGTTTAGATAGTCAATCTTGCTTTGCAGTTCAAGCGCCTTGCGGTAGTTCTGCGCCTGCGTCTCGTCCGCGAACGAGACGGCGATGCTGTCGCCGTACGCGACGCTCGCGCTGTCCGTCACGGTCGGGATATAGACGCGGCCGTTTTGCATGTAGAGGATCGACAGCGTATTGCCCGCCTCATCCGTCCGGTTTTCGTCCCGTACCACAAAACCGCTGACCGAAACAACCTCTTTCTCGCTCGTCTGCGTGATATATTCGGTCTCCACCTTTCCCGCGCCGGAAAAGTAGATATCCTGCACGATATAGGCCAGAATAATGACGGCGAAGACGATCAGCATGATAATTACCGTCTTCATGTCTCTGGACATCTTCTTCATAGGCTTACTCCTTTGTCAGTCGGGACAAGTCCCGTCTCCCGTTCAATGATCGAAAGGCTTTCCCGCAGCAGACCGGAAAACGACAGCCGGTCGATCATCAGCCAGTGGATTACCTCATAGCGCCGAAACCAGGTCAGCTGTCGCTTTGCGTAGCGGCGCGTTTCCATTTTGAGTTTATCGAGCGCCTGTTCCAATGAACATTCGCCCTGGAAGTACGGCGCCAGCTCCTTGTAGCCGATCGCCTGTTTTGCCGTTCCTGCCGGATACTCACGGAAGAACGCGGCAGCTTCCTCCAATAGACCGCGCTCCGCCATCAGATCCACCCGGCGGTTGATCTGGTCATAGAGAAACGCGCGGTCTTCGGCTGTCAGCCCGATGACGCAAAAGTCGTAGGGCGTCTCTTCCGTGTGCGACGCTTCGCGCTGGTCGCGCATCGTCTTTCCCGTTGCGTAATACACCTCGAGCGCGCGGATGATCCGCTTCTGGTCGGATACATGCAGAGAAGCGGCGGTGTCGGGGTCGACGTCCCGCAGTTCTTCCAGCAGCGATTCGATCCCCTCTTTATCTGCCCGTTCCGTCAGCATATCGCGGAATGAGGAGTCGGCTTCGTCAAAGAACACGGTGTTATGGAACAGCGCGTCGAAATACAGCCCCGTGCCGCCGACGAGAACGGGCACCTTTCCGCGCCCGAGCACGTCGTCAATCGTCTTCGTGCAAAGCGCTTTATACTGCGCGACGCTGAAGGACGCGGACTGCGGGACAACGCCGATCAGATGATGGGACACGCCGCGGGTTTCTTCCATCGTCGGTTTTGCCGTGGCAACCTCCATTCCCTCGTACAGCTGCATCGAGTCGGCGGAGATCACTTCCCCGTCAAGCGCCTGCGCGATCGCGGCACCGAGACTCGTTTTGCCGCTCGCGGTCGGGCCGACAACGGCAATCACATGCGGTTTCAACGCCGCACCTCTTTTCTCTTCGGTAGTTTACTGGATCCGCCCGAACTGCTTTTCGAGATCGTAGCGGCTCATTTCGATCAGCACGGGCCGTCCGTGCGGACAATAGCGCACGTCGTCGTGATACAGCACGCGTTCCGCGAGCGCCTTGAGCTCCGCGGTGGAGTTTTTGTTGCCCGCCTTGATCGCCGCTTTGCAGGCGGCGGTCTCATAGATCCGGTTGATCTTTTCGGCCTGAATATCGGTCTTTTGCGAAAGCAGGTTGTCTGCGATTTCCAGCACAACGTCCTGTACGTCGTCCGTGTCGAGCAGCATCGGACATTCCCGCGCCACAACGCAGTTGTTGCCGAAGTCCTCGATCAAAAAGCCGCACGTCTCAAAGACGGCAAGATTCGAAAGAATCACGTTGTATTCGTCCTTGCTCAGCGCGATCTGCACCGGCGTCAGCAGCACCTGCCGCGCGTCCTCTTTCTTCGTTTCTTTCAACCGGTTAAAGATAATGCGCTCATGCGCGGCGTGCTTATCGATGATATACAGCTTGCCGTCGTATTCGCAAAGGATGTAGGTCTTGAACGCTTCGCCGATCAGCCGCAAGGGACGCGGCGCTGGCTGCGGCGTCGTCTGTACGGGCGGCGCTGGCTGCGGCTGCGGCACGGGGGCAGGCTTTTCCTGCTGCCGTTTGCGGAAAGCGTTGATGACGTCCGGTTCCTCCTGCTGCGGCGCGAAGGGGTTGTCCTTCGCGGCGGAAAGCCTTACGGCGCCGCCGGTGCTGCGAGGCGGTTCCGGCGCGGGCGAAGGAATAGGCGGCTTCGGCTTTTGCTTCTGCGCGCCCTGCCGGTAGTCCTCGGCGGGCATCTTTGACCAGAAGTCCTGCTTTTTCGCTTTCGGCGTGTCGTCCTCCACCATCTGCAGCTGCACAGCGACCGGTTTTGCTTTCTGCGTCACCTTGCTGAGATCCGCTTTCGGGCGGGTCTCGTCGGTTTCAATCGCGGAGCGCACGGCGTAATAGACGCAGGCGCTGACGCGGCGCTCATCGGAAAAGCGCACTTCGGTTTTTGCGGGATGGACATTAACATCAACAAACTGGGCCGGGAGATTGATATGCAAGACGCAGCCCGGGAATTTGCCGATCATGATCGCGTTTTTGAACGCGTTTTCCATCGAAGCGGCGATCGCGCGCGAGCGGATCGAGCGGTTGTTCAAAAAGAAATACTGCATCGACCGCGAGGGCCTTGCGCTGGTCGGACGGGTCACATAACCGGTGACCTCCACGCCGTCGAGCGCATAGGAAACAGGCAGCAGCCCTTCGGCAAAAACGCGGCCAAACACGGAATAGATCACGGAAAGCAACTTGTTGTCGCCGGGCGTAATCAGCGTCTGCCGCCCTTCGCGCAGGAAGCGGATGCTGATCTCCGGATGGGACAGCGCGATCCGCTCCACAACGTCGGCAACAGCGTTCGCTTCGCTGACGTCCTTCTTTAAGAACTTCATCCGGGCGGGCGTGTTGTAAAAGAGATCGCGCACAACGATGGTTGTGCCGAGCGGGCAGCCCGCCGTATCATAGCGCACCTGTTCGCCGCCGGAGATCGCGTAGGATGTGCCGGTCTCCTCCCCGCTCTGGCGGGTCAGCATTTCAACGTGCGCCACGGCGGCGACGGAGGCAAGCGCCTCCCCGCGGAAGCCGAGCGTCAGAATCGCGTCGAGGTCCTGCGCCGTGTGGAGCTTGCTGGTGGCGTGGGACAAAAACGCCTTCGGGACGTCTTCGCGCGCGATGCCGCAGCCGTTATCCGTGACACGGATATAGGACACGCCGCCGTTGCGGATCTCCACCGTGATCGCGGACGCACCGGCGTCGATCGCGTTTTCCAGCAGCTCTTTGACAACCGATGCAGGCCGTTCCACCACTTCGCCGGCCGCGATCAGTTCCGCAATATGTTTCGGCAAAACCTGAATGGCTGCCATCGGTCATCCCTCCTTATAAAGAATCGTGTCTTGCCTGCTGCACGAGCTTATGCAGCAGCGTCAGCGCCTCAAGGGGCGTCAGGGTATCGGTATCGATGTTTTTGAGCGTATCGAGGATCTCGTCGTCCAGCGAGCCGCGCAGACTCAGCTGCAGCGGTTCCTCTTCCTCGCCGTCGGACAGCACCGCCTGCACGGTCGGGTGCAGATGCGGCGTCGCGGTTTCCAGCTCCTGCAGAATCACTCTTGCGCGCTGCACAACAGCGTTCGGAACGCCGGCGAGCTTTGCCGCCTCGATGCCGTAGCTGCCGTCGGCGCTGCCGCGGACGATCCGCCGCAGAAACGTCAGTGTATCGCCGCGCTTTTTGACGGAGATATTATAGTTTCTTACGCCCTCCAGTTCGTTTTCAAGGGCGGTCAGTTCATGGTAATGGGTCGAAAACAGCGTCTTCGCGCCGATTTTGCGTTTGTCGGCGATGTATTCGAGCACGGCGCGGGCGATGCTCATACCGTCGAAGGTCGAGGTGCCGCGGCCGACTTCGTCGAGGATAATCAGGCTGTTCCTGTCCGCGTGGGACAGAATCGACGCGACCTCGCTCATCTCCACCATGAAAGTGGACTGGCCGCTGGACAGATCGTCCGACGCGCCGACGCGGGTATAGATGCCGGAAACGATACAGAGATCCGCGCGTTTCGCGGGTACGAAGCAGCCGATCTGCGCCAGAAGACAAATCAGCGCGACCTGCCGCATATAGGTGGATTTGCCGGCCATGTTCGGGCCGGTAATGATCGCGCAGCGGTCGTCGTCACAGTCGAGATAGGTGTCGTTCGGGACGAACGGGCTGTCGAGCAGCGTCTTTTCCACCACAGGATGGCGGCCTTCGCGGATATCGATTACGCGGTTGTCGTGCATCGTCGGGCAGACATAGTCGTTTTCCGCGGCGACCGTCGCAAACGAACAAAGCACGTCGAGCGTCGCGATCGCCGTCGCCGTGGACTGCAGACGCGCGTACTCCTGCGCAACCGCCTTGCGGATCTGGCAGAAGATCTCGTATTCCAGCTTGACCGAACGCTCCTGCGCGCCGAGCACCTTGCTTTCGAGATCCTTCAGCTCCTGCGTGATATAGCGTTCGCAGTTTGCCAGCGTCTGCTTGCGGATGTAGTGCTCCGGCACCATCTCCTTGTAGGAGTTCGTCACTTCGATATAATAGCCGAACACGCGGTTGTAGCCGATCCGCAGCTTCGGGATGCCGGTCTTTTCCTTTTCCGCTGTTTCGATGGCGGTGATATAGGCTTTGCCGTTTTGTTCAATGTCGCGCAGCGCGTCGAGCTCTTCGTTGAATCCGTCTTTGATCAGCCCGCCTTCGCGCAGCGAAAACGGCGCGTCCTCGCTGATGGCGCTGTCGATCAGTTCCTGCAGATCGTCCAGCAGATCCACCTGCTCGAACAGCCGGCGCAGCAGGCCGCTGCGCAGCGTTGAAAGCTGGGCTTTGATGATCGGCAGCCGGGCGAAGGTCAGCTTGAGCGCGTTGAGGTCCTTCGCGTTCGCGGTCTCATACACCGCGCGGGAAACGAGGCGCTCCATATCGTAAACGCCAGACAGCGCTTCGATGATTTCGCCGCGTTCGATCGGCGATTGGACCAGTTCTTCAACGGCGTTGTGCCGCTTGAGAATCGCCGCAAGCTGCACCAGCGGCTTTTCGATCCACGCGCGCAGCAGGCGTTTACCCATCGCGGTCTTGGTTTTATCGATCACCCAAAGCAGCGAACCTTTCTTTTCGCGGTTGCGCATCGTTTCAACGAGTTCCAGGTTGCGGCGCGAGGAAAAGTCCAGCTGCATCGCCTGATCGTCGCGGTAGAAGTTGATCTCCTGCACGGAGCCGAGATCCTTTTTCTGGACGGTCAAAAGATAGCGCAGCGCGGCGCCGACCGCGGCGACGGCCGCCGGCGCGCCGGGCAGTTCGCTCGCCTTCAGCTTTTCATTGCCGAACTGCTGCACGCAAAGCTCCATGCAGCGCTGCAAGTCGAAATCGGCGTCCTCACCCAGTTCGCACGAAGCTTCCATCCGCGTCGACAGGAACGAGGCGATCGTCTTGTTTTCCGCGCAGGCGCGGTTCAGGAGAATCTCGCTCGGCATATACACGCCGAGTTCGTTCATCAGCCGGTCTTCCTTCTTCTTACCGGAAAATGCGGTGACGTCGAGCGAACCGGTCGAAATATCGACAAAGCAAACGCCGATATCGTCGCCGGCAAGGCAGATGCCGCAAAGGTAGTTGTTGCGCGCGTCGTCGAGCATGCTCGTTTCGATTACGCTGCCCTTGGTGACGATCCGCGTCACCTCGCGGGTCACAAGCCCTTTTGCGAGCGCGGGGTCTTCGGTCTGTTCGCAGATGGCGACTTTATAGCCCTTCTGGACCAGTCTTGCGATATAACCGTCTGCGGAATGGAACGGCACGCCGCACATGGGGGCGCGCTCTTCCAAGCCGCAGCTGCGGCCCGTCAAGGTCAGCTCCAGTTCCTTTGACGCGATTTTGGCGTCGTCAAAGAACATCTCGTAAAAATCACCGAGACGATAAAACAGAATTGTGTCGGCATAGTCTTTCTTGATCTCAAGATACTGCCGCATCATCGGCGTCATTTCCGTCATGGGTCGGGTACGTCCTTTCGTTTTACTTTCGGAGCTTTCGTTCTGGTTGCTTAGTGGTTGCAGTCGGCGTGGCAGCAATCGCAGTCGCCGCCGCATTCGTGCGGGTCGGGTTCGCAGGTGGCCGGGTCGGCGCCGTTGACGCAAAGGCCGAGAATCTGCATCACATAGTTCATCAGATCGTCGATCTCGTGGCGGGCGGCTTCGTATTCCTGCATGTGCGCGTTCGCCATAAAGGTGCCGTACACGTCGTTGAACTGCTTTTCAAACGCAGCCATCGCTTCGCCGTCGGGTTCTTCCTTCGACGCTTCGCGCTGATAGTTCATCTGCAGCAGCTGGATCTGACCCATCAGGTCAAGCAGTTCGGGGTCCTTTTCGTTGGCTTCGCGGGCAGCGGAAAAGCGCAGATAGCGCGGGTCCTGCTGAATCGCGGCGCCGAGGTCTCTTGTGAGTTTGATGACGTCCATTGGAATCGTCCTCCTTCATGAAATATTGGATATATGATAAACAAAGCTCAGTCTTTGTCATCAATCAGTTTGCCTTTGAGCACCCAGGTCTTCGGCTCGGTGACCTCCACGGTCCGGAACGTGCCAATCAGGCTCTTGTCGCCCGGGAACTCGATAATTACGTTGCCCTCTGTCCTGCCGGACAGAAAGCCTTCTTCTTTTGCGGGTTCTTCCACAAGGACGCAGAAGCGTTCCCCTTTCATAGCGGCGGTGCGGCGGCCGGCGATTTGCTCCTGCAGATCGGTCAGCGCCTTGAACCGGCGGTTCTTTTCCGCGCGGTCGAACGGGTCCGGCAGTTCCGCCGCTTTGGTCCCCGGACGCGGGGAAAAGATAAACGTGAACAGCGAGGTGTACTGCACACGTTCGACCAGCGAGAGCGTATCGTCGAATTCTTCAGCCGTTTCGCCGGGAAAGCCGACGATGATGTCGCTCGTGATTGAAAGGTCCGGCATCTTTTGTCGGGCGTAGTCGATCAGCGACAGGTACTTTTCGCGGTCGTAGTGGCGGTTCATGTCGCGCAGCACGCGGTCGTTGCCGGATTGCACCGGGAGATGCAGATGCTTTGCGACCTTTTCGCACTGCGCCATGGTGTCAAGCAATTCTGGCGTACAGTCGCGCGGGTGGCTCGTCATAAAGCGGATCCAGAAGTCGCCTTCAATGTCATTGATCGCGCGCAGCAGCGCCGGAAAACGCAGCGACGGATCCTTATCTTTGTTATAGGAATTGACGTTCTGCCCGAGCAGCGTGATCTCGCGGTAGCCCTGCGCGATCAGATGCCGCGCCTCAGCGACGACCGTATCGAAATCGCGGCTGCGCTCCCGCCCGCGCACATAGGGCACGACGCAGTAGGAGCAGAAGTTGTTGCAGCCGTACATGATCGGAATCCACGCCTTGAAGGTGCCGTCGCGGTGGACGGGCAGACCCTCCACGACGTTGCCGTCGCCGCCGGACAGGTCAAAGACGCGCTTGCCGTCGCACAGGCAGCGGTAGATGAATTCGGGCAGCTTATAGATCACATGGGTGCCGAACACAAGGTCGACATAGGGGTAGCTCTTTTTGATCTTCTCCGCGACATATTCCTGCTGCATCATGCAGCCGCACAGTGCGAGGATACGCGAGCGATCGGCCTCTTTCCAGGCTTTGCGCTTGCCGACGTTGCCGAAGACGCGGTCCTGCGCATGTTCGCGTATGGCGCATGTATTATACAGCACAAGGTCGCTGCCCTCGATCTCGTCCGTCAGCGCGTAGCCGAGCGATTCGAGGATGCCCTTGATCTTTTCGCCGTCCGCGACGTTGCCCTGACAGCCGTAGGTGTGCACAAAGGCGCGCGGCTTACGGTCGGGAAAGCGGCTTTGCAGCACGGATTCCGCCATGGCAGCGTACTGCGCCTGCTTGTCCAGTTCCTCCTGCGGGACGGAGAAATCCGGTTTGGATGTGTTAGATTGCAATCCTGGTTCCTCCGTTTCTTAGTCGGCGCCCGCCGGCGTTTCCTTCGCCTTTTCGCTGAACGCGACGAGCTTTTTGAGCCGGTGGTTCACCGCGGAGCGCGTCATCGGCGGAGACAGCAGCGCCCCGAGTTCGGAGAGCGAAGCGTCCGGGTTGTTTTCGCGCAGATCGGCGATCTGCTGCAGCTCCGGGTCAAGGAGCATGAACTGTCCGTTTTCGCGCAGGGAGCGGATCGCGTAGATCTGCTCGCACGCGGCCGCGGCGACCCGCGAGGTGTTCGCTTCGTCAAAGTTCGTGCGACGGTTGGAAACGTTGCGGAAATTCTTGTAAATTTTGATATTGGCGATCTCGAACGCGGACATCGAAGCGCCCATGATGTGCAGCAGCTCTTCGATGCTTTCGCTGTCCTTGACATAAATCACGTTGACATAGCGGCGCACCATGTGCTTCGCCTTGATGCCGGCCTCCGTCAAAAGCTTGAGCAGGTCGAACGAAAGTGTGCGGTACGGGACGACGAATTCGAGGTGGTAGCTTTTCTGCGGGTCGCTGACGGTGCCGCAGGAAAGGAACGCGCCCTTGAAAAACGCGTAGTGGCAGCAGTTCATGCCCTCCGACAGTTCACTTTCGTTGCGCAGATTGGCGCGGTTGATCCGTGTGACGGCTTCGTTGCCGCTGACGGAAAACGAGGAGAGCACCGCCTGCCGGTCCGCGCCGCGGACACAGACCGTGTATTTTCCGGCGTCGGATACCTTGAGGTCGGCCTTGACGCCGCACTCCGATTCGATCATTTCCCGGTACAGCGCCGCGACGCAGTCGTGGTCAGTCATGATCGAGACGCCGCGCGAGGAAAACTCCCGCGCGAACAGAAGCATACCGTATGCCATCGCATGGCGGCAACACTCGGACGCGGGCAGATTGCGCGCGATCTCTTCTTTGACACTATGGGAAAAGGACATCGGTACACCTCCTTTTTATGATTGAACGTTGATTATTTCGTGATATCGCGGTGACTGACGCTCGCGCGGCAGCGGTCGCAGAAGTGCTGGTACAGCAGCTGCGCAAACGTCACGGAGCGATGGTGCCCGCCGGTGCAGCCGAACGCGAAGATCAGCTGGCTGCGGCCTTCCTTCTGCGCAAGCTCGACCACGAGTTCGCAGTAGTCCGTCAGCTTTTGCAAAAACGCTTCGGACGCTTCGCCGTTCATCACATACTGCCGGACGGGCTCGTCCAACCCGGTCTGATGCTTCAGCTCCGGCACATAGAACGGATTTGGCAGAAAGCGGACGTCGAAGACAAAGTCGGCGTCGTTCGGGATTCCGTGCTTGAAACCGAAGGACATGAAGTGCAGGTGCAGTTCCTCCTCCTGCTTGTCCGAAAACATGCCGAGCACGCGCACGCGGCACTGCATGGCGGAAAGATTGGACGTTTCCAGCAGGTAGTCCGCCCTGCTTCGCGCGTCGGCAAGAAGCTTGCGCTCGAGCGTGATCGCCTGCTGAACGGACGCCAGCTCTCCCTGCAGCGGGTGGCGGCGGCGCGTCTCTTTATAGCGTTTGATCAGCACGTCGTCGTCCGCGTCAAGGAACATCAGCTTAT
>CAMZEG010000026.1 GCA_947305635.1 uncultured Clostridia bacterium | reverse complement strand
GCGTGGTCTATCTCAACAACTTTTCCGGGACGATCTCCCCCGCCATGCGGCTGGGTTACATGGTGCTCCCGCAGCAGCTTGTGCCGCAATTTCAGGAAAAGCTCGGCGCACTCAGCTGTCCCGTCCCGACGTACATTCAGGCAGTCGCAGCAAGACTGTTGGAAAGCGGCGACTTTGAGCGCCACATCAACCGTGTCCGCCGGCAGAAGCGCAGGGAGCTGGAAGTAATTCGGAATTCGGAATGCGGAATTCGGAATTAAGGCCACGGGATTACAGCACAGTTATCCGAACGCTGTTTCCCGCGAAAATCGGCGCTCCTCTGCCGCAACGCGGCAAACCATATCCGCCGTACCGTCTCACCTGTCGCGCATTATCCCCCTGCAAAAAAAGTGTTCCCTTTGCGAAAGCGCTGTTTCGCGGGGAACACTTGTGTTATACACCAAAACCGATAACGCACAATTCCGAATTCCGCATTCCGAATTCCGAATTGACAACAAAAACGGCTGCCCATCGGGCAGCCGCTTTTTTTGTTGTCCTTACGCTCTCTTTTTCTTCAGGCACACGAAGGCCGCGCAGGAAGCCGCGCAAAGCACACCGAGCGCTGCGAACGCAGCCGCGTTGTCGCCGGTGTTCGGAGTCGACGGAGAAGAGGAACCGCCGCCGTTGCCGCCGTTGCCGCCGTCGTCGCCGCCGAACAGGCCGCCGACCATCGAGCCGATGTCGCCGCCGCCACCGAGCATATCTTCAAAGCCGATGAACAGGTTCGCGAAGAAGTTGACGATGTCGTTGTCAAGCAGCTTGTCCGCGATCGACGGGTCGAGACCCATGGATTCCAGACCGCTCTTGAGCATGTCGCTGATGCCGGCAACCTTGTCGGAGATACCGTCAGCCGCGGCGCCGCTGCCGCTGCTGCCCATGATGCCGCCGAGCACGCTGCTGATGTCGAACGAGCCGAGATCCATACCACCGGTCAGGGCGCTGAGGTCAAGGCCGTTGCCGCTGAACGCGCCGGTGATCATTTCGATGATCGAATTGAAGTCGAAGCTGTCGGTCGAAATGCCGCCGTCGCCCGTGAACATCGAAAGGATGCTGCTGGGATCGGAAACCGCGCCGCTCAGCCAGGACATATCCATACCGCCGAACATGCCGGACAGCGTGGAGGCGATGGTGTCGGTGATCGCGCTTTCGGTGTTGTCGCCGCCGGTCAGGGAGCCGAGGGAATCGGTCAGGCCGGAAAGCAGCGAATCAGTCGAAGCGGAGCCGGTTGCGCCGTCGGTCAAAGAGCCGAGGGAATCGGTAATACCGGAAAGCGAACTCGTGTCGCCGGAGCTGATCGCGTCGGTGATGCCGGAAAGAGCGCCCGTGTCGACGCCGCCGCCGGAGTAGGCCTCACGGATGGAGTCGAGATTCAGGCCCCCGAGATCCAGGCCGCCCAGAATGGATTCAAGTTCGGTGTCGGACAGGGAGCTGACGTCAACGCCTTCAAGCAGGGACGCCAAAGAATCTTCGGCCGCAAAAGCCGGAATGCAAAGGCAAATGCACATTGCCAGGGCGACGAGTACGCTGCAGATTTTTCTCATGATATAGATCATCCTTTCGTCTGGATTACATGGTGAAAGGGCAGTCAAAATCGATCGACTACCTAAAATCGATTTATTATACAATACTTTTTCGCAAATATCAATAGGAAATCGGAAATTTTTTTAATTTTTTGTGAATCAAATTTTGACTTTTCCCTATATGCAGGGTTCGGCGCGGGAAAAACGCCGTCATCTTGTGGCAATCACTGCCAGGAGAAGTAAACGTCCTTGCCGCTGACCGAGTAATCCTTGTCCAGTTTGAAGCCGTTGCTTTCGAGCGAGGCGGCGAAGAGATCGCGCATCTCCTTGCTCTTGAGCGTGATGCGGGCCTTCATCGAAAGCTCCGAACGGTCGCGGAAGGAATCGAGCGTACCGGGCACGAACGCGGTGCACCACCAGTACTTCGCGTAGTCGCGGGTCGCGCGCTCCACGCCCTTGCGGTAGAAGCTCATCGACATGTACAGCATATCGTCGTCGCTCGCGCCGTCATAGTGCGCCTGCTCGCGGTCAATCGGCTTGGTGTAGACGCCGATCTCCGCGCCGAGGAAGACGAGGCCGTACTGGCCTTTCCAGAACTGGATCAGCCAGTCCTTGTCCTCATAGCGGAATTTGCAGCGGATCGTGTCGTAATAGAAGTTAACGAACGGCGCGCCCATGTCGTACAAAACGTTGAAGCCGAAGTTGCGCTGCCACGGGTCGGTCGTCGTGAAGTAGTAGTTGCCTTCCTTGTTGAACTGGTAGCCGAGGAATCCGTCGGAAAAGACGGCCGCGCGCTGAATCGTCTGCTGCGCCTGCTCTTCGGCGCCTTGCGTCGTCGAGGGTTCGATATCCGGCAGCGTCGTCGTCGAGCCCTCCGTCGGGAGCGTAAACGAGGTCGTCGATTCGCCGGTTGAAATCGGGAAGGTTGTGAAGCGGCCCTCTTCTTCGTCGTCCGTCGGAAGCTGCGAAAGCGGCACGGTGTCGAGCGGCTCCGCCGTTTCAAAGGTCGGCACTGTCGTGTCGTCGGTCGGCACGGTGGGATCGGTGCTTGCGACCGGCTCCATCGAGGTCACCGTAACAGCAGCTTTCGGGTTGACGCGGTTGTTGATCGAGCGGACGGCAAAGAAGGAGCCCGCGCAGACAATCACCAGCGCGATGACCGCGATGATCGCGGTTTTGGACTTATCCATTCTCATAGTATCGGAAAGCCTCCTTTTCAAATCCGGGATTTGATACAAAAAATACAAGTTTGAATTCACTATATAGAATAGCAGAAAAAGAAGCAATCGTCAAGCGAAACACAAAATCTTTCAGATTGTTTACAAATTTGCAACAGGCATGGAAAACGCTGCCGTCTTTTCCCGACGGCAGCGACATTTCTTTGCTGTTAGCGATCCTCGTTTTCGGTCTGCAGCGCGGCGCATTTCTCTTTGTCCGGCGTGACGATCATCGTGTAGTATTCGTGGTAGATCACCTTGCCGGGCTTTGCGCCGACCGGCTTTTTGAGCTGTTTGACGCGGGTGTAGTCCACCGGCACGAGCGACGAGTCCTTCGCCTTGCTGTAGGTCGCGGCGATCACGGCGGCCTCCTCCATCGCCCGGTCGCTCGCCTCTCCGTCGACGGTCTCCAGTATCACATGGGAGCCGGGCGACTGCTGGGTGTGGAACCACCAGTCGCGCTTGTTCGCCGTCTTGAGTGACAGGCGGTCGTTCTGGATATTATTGCGCCCGACGAAAATCCGGTAACCGTCCGACGAGCGGAACGCCAGCGGCGGCAGCGCCTTTTGCTTTTGCTGCTTTTTGCCGCTTTTTTTGCGCAGATAGCCGCCGTCGTGCAGCTCTTCGCGGATCGCGTAAAGCTCGCGTTCGCTTTCGGCGCGGGAGAGCGCGTCCAGCACGGAGTCGAAGTACTGCAATTCCGCTTCGCCCTGCGCGATCCGTTCGGTCAGAATCGCTTCGGCGGTCTTCGCCTTGCGGTATTCGCGGTAAAAGCGGTTCGCGTTCTGCGTCGGGTCCCGCGCGGGGTCGACGGCGATTGCAAGCGGCGCCATGCTGTCGTAGTAGTTTTCCACCGTATAGACGTCGCTGCCCTTCTGCAGCCGGTGGAGGTTCGCGGTGATCAGTTCGCCCCAGAGCTTATATTTGTCGCGGTCGGCGCTCTGGCGCAGCTCCTCTTTCTGGACCGAGACGCGGCGCAGCGTCCGTTCGCTGAGGTTGTGCAGCGTTTTGAACAGCTCGTGGCCGCGCTGGGTCAGCCGGGCCGCGCGGTCGCGCTCCTGATAGAACGCGTCGAGCAGCGCGGACGCGCTCTCGAAGCGTTTGACTTCGCACATGCCCTCATACTGGTAGATGCGCAGCGAGGCGATCTCCTTCGGCGCGCCGTTTTTGTCGAGCACCATCCAGCAATCGGGGTCGGTGTGCAGCGCCGCTTTCATTTCACCGAGTACGGCGTAAAGGTTTTGGATCTGCGGCTGCGTCAGCGCCGCGACCGTCTCGTCCGCGCCGGTGCAGCGGTAGGCGATTTCGCGGGCGATCAGGGGCGAAATACCCTGAATCGTCTGCAGCGCCGCCGAGGAGAGCAGCTTGCCGCCGCGCGAGAGCACCGCCGCGGCGATTGTTTCGGCCGTCTCGGTTTCGAGACACAGCTTGTCCTGCTGCTGCGGGAGCGTATACGGCAGTCCCGGGAGGATCTGCCGCACGCTTGAGGCGGCGTAGTCGATTCGCTTCATCGCGTCGATGATCCGGCCGTCTTCGCCGATCAAGATCAGATTGGAATAGGTGCCCATCGTCTCCGCGCAAAGCGTCAGCTTCGTCCTGTCGCCGATCTCGGTTGTCGCGTCGAGGTCGAGGAAGAGAATGCGGTCAAGGCCGATCTGCCGCACGTCCGTGACGCGCGCGCCGACAAGGTACTTGCGCAGCAGCATACAGAACATCGGCGGCAACTGCGGGCTTTCGGCGCTCTGCGTCGTCAGATGCAGCCGCGGGGCGTCCGCGCGCACACAGCAAAGCAGCTTCTCCTGGCCCGTTTTGCCGCGCAGCGAAAACAGCACCTCGTCCTTCGACGGCTGCTGTATCTTGTCGATCCGCGCAGAGACAACGCGCGACGCGAACTCATCCTTCAGTTTTGACAGAAACAATCCGTCAAGCGCCATTGTTCTTCTCCTTATGCGTTGATGAACCGAACGGGGGCCGGCTGGTCGAGCAGCACCGTTTTGAGCGCGGGGAACGCGGCCTGCACCTTGTCGCGCAGCGCCGCCATCGACGGCGCCTCGGTCGCGAAATGACCGCCGATCACCACCGTTTTGCCGCAGTCCGCCGCGGCGAGCAGCTCGTGGTGCTTCGCTTCGCCCGTCAGAAAGGCGTCCGCGCCGCACGACACAGCGTCATAGAACAGATCCATCGCCGCGCCGCCGCAGACCGCGACGGTGCGGATCTCGTCTTTGCCGGGCACAAGCTGTACCGTTGTGCCGAGCGCCGCTGCAACCTTCTTTGCGAACGCTTCCGGCGAACACGGAGAAATCTCACCGATCCGCGCCATCGGGACCGGCCCTTCGTCCGAGGGGATCCCGCGCACGTTTTGAAGGTCGAGCAAAGCGCACAGCACGTCGTTGACGCCGCCTTCTGCGCAGTCCCACGGCGTGTGGACGCTGATGGCGGCGATGCCGCTTTTGCAAAGCGCGTAGACCGGGTCGCCGGCAAGCAGCGCCTTTTTCGGATGGAAAATCACGGGGTGGTGGGTGATCAGCACCTCGGCGCCGGCCTCTTTTGCCAGCGCAAGGGTACAGTCGGTCAGATCGAGCGCGAACGCGGCACAGGTGACCGCCTGTTCCGGGTCGCCGATCAGCATGCCGGAATTGTCCCAGCCGCACTGGGTCTCATACGGCGCGCAGGTATTCAAAAAAGCGGATAAATCCTTGACTAAGATCATGGGTACATCCTCCGTTCAAAGTCTTCCAGCACGGCGGTCAGCCGCTGTGCTTCTGCCGGATCGCTCCCGGCTTTCAACAGCGCGTCGCGCCGTTTTTGCAGCCGCGCCTTCTGCCGTTCAAGAAAGCGCAAAGCCGCGGGATCGCGCTGGCCGAACAGCAGACCGCCGTAGGGCAGCGCGGGGGTGATAACCGTTTTTTCACCGCTGTAATGCGCCGCGAGAGCGACATAGCCGCGGTGCTTGTCGAACACACAGGCTTCGCGGTCGATCGTGAAACCGTTCTCGTAAAACCAGAACCGCACGTCCTCCGCGTGGCTCATCGGCTGCGCGATGATCCGCACCGCGGGCGTTTTCAGCCACGCGGCCCGGCTGAGCAACTCCGCGATCAATATACCGCCCATTCCGGCGAGGACCACGTCGTCGGCGCATAAGGCGGGCAGCGCGTCCAGCCCGTCGGACAGCACGGTGTCGATGCTGTCGGCAAGGCCGGCTTGCATGACGGTCTCTTTCGCGTTTTCCAGCGGGCCCGGCCGCAGATCGGACGCGACGGCGCGCGGGCAGCGCCCCGTTTCTACCAGATAGGCCGGCAGATAGGCGTGGTCGGTGCCGATATCGGCGAGCACGCTCCCCTGACGCACAAACGACGCGACGAGGGACAGACGCGGGTCGAGTTGAATTGGCATGGTAGTCTCCTCTGAAGCAAAAGAGCGTCGGGGCTGTTGGATTTCGATGAAGACGGCGTTTTCTTCGACCGAAGGCTGTACTGTTGTACGCCGAGGGCGAAAAAACGTCGAAAAAAGAAAAGCAACAATCAGGGTATGGGCGCAGCCCATCCAAAAAAGACAAAAAAGGAACAGGACGAGGTTTGCTGTATCACCTGTGTTAGATCGTCCTGTTTTGCTTTTCTTTTTGTTCTTCGCGAAATGCGGCAGCCCTTGGGGGTTATTTCGAAGCGAGATACTCGTTGATTGCAGCAATCAGCGTATCGGGGTCGACGCCGTGCACCATGCACGCTTCCTCCACGGTCTCGCCGCGCGAAGCCGGGCAGCCCAGGCAGTGCATCCCCATTTCGAAGAAAAACACGGCGGTCCCTCTGTCGGCGTCGAGAATGTCGCCGATCAGCATATCTTTTGTAACTTCTTTCATAATAACAGATCCTTTCTCAGAACATGGATTTTTTCACAACGATCACCATCGCGATGATTAGATAGAAACACACGCCGGACATGGTCGCGTTCGCGATCGAATGCTTTTTGCCGGTCTGACCGCGTTTCGTAAAGACGGCGTAGAGGATCACGCCGATCAGCGGACAGACGAAGCTGATAAAGCGGGCGAAGCGGCCCGCCTTCTGGCGTTCGACCGGGTCGACTTCCGTATAGACCGCGGGGTCGGCGGGTTCGCTGACCGGCAGCGGTTCGGCGGGCGCGTCGGCAACCGCGTCGGGCTGCGTGTCGGGCGTTTCCGGTTCTTCCGTTTCCGGCGCGGCGGCGACTTTCTGGCCGCAGACAAAGCAAAAATCGGCGTCCTGTTCAATTTCGTTGCCGCAGAACTTACAAATCATAACACAACCTCCCGCGTTTGTTTCATACCATGTTATTATAACATCAACTTTTCGTTTTGACAATAGGGCCGCGCACAATTTTTGTTTTTTTGCGCCGCAAAGCCTTGCAACTTCGCGGCAGATACGATAGAATAGAACCAACCTACATGCAACTGTACAGCTGATGACATGACAATTCTGACCGCAAGCAATCTCGCCGTCTCCTTCGGCGAGCACACGGTGTTTTCCGGCGTCTCGTTCGACGTCGGCGCAAAGGATAAAATCGGGCTGATCGGCGTCAACGGCGCGGGAAAAACCACGCTGTTCCGGCTGATGACGAAAGAGCTTTCCCCGTCGGAGGGCACGCTCTTTTTCGGGAAGGAGACCGTCCCCGGCTATATGGAGCAGCACGCCTGCGCCGAAAGCGAAAAGACGATGTTCGACGAGATGCTGACCGTCTACGGCGACGTGATCGAAGCGGAGCGCGAACTCGACGCGATTGCCCGCCGGCTGGAGCACCGCCACGGCGACGAAGACCTGCTGCACCGGCAGCAAGCCCTCCTCGAGCTTTACACGCGGCGCGACGGCGCAACCTACCGCAGCCGGGCGCGGTCGGCGCTGCTCGGCCTCGGTTTTCTGGAAAGCGACTTCTCCCTCCCCTGCTCTCTGCTGTCCGGCGGGCAGCGGTCCAAGCTGAGCTTGGCGAAGCTGCTGCTCTCCGGCGCGAATCTGCTGCTTTTGGACGAGCCGACGAACCACCTCGACATTCCCTCGATCGGCTGGCTCGAAAGCTTTATCGCGGACTTTCCCGGCGCGGTGATCGTGATTTCCCACGACCGCTACTTCCTCGACAAAGTGACCGGCCGCACGTTCGAACTCGAGCACGGCAAGCTCTATACGGCGAACGGCAACTACACGCGCTATATGGAGCTGAAGGCCGAGCGCAAAAAGGCCGAGGAGCGCGTCTACGCCGCCTCGATAAAAGAGATTCACCGCATCGAGGGCATCATCGAACAGCAAAAGCGCTTTAACCGCGAGCGCAACTATAAGACGATCGCGTCCAAGCAAAAGAGCATCGACCGGATCGAAAAGGATCTTGTCGTCCCCGAAAAGGAACTGCAGTCGATCCGCTTCCGGTTTGAAGCGTCGATGCAGAGCGGCAACGACGTGCTGCTTTGCACGGGGCTTGCGAAGTCCTTCGGCGACAAACGGCTCTTCCAGAACGCCGACCTGTTTTTGCAGCGGGGCGAGCGCGTCTTTCTCACCGGGGAAAACGGCTGCGGGAAATCGACGCTGCTCAAAATGATCCTCGGCAAAATGACGCGCGACTGCGGCAAGATCACGCTCGGCGTCGGCGTCAAGGTCGGCTACTTTGACCAGACGCTCGCGGAGCTCAGCTCCGACAAGACCGTGCTGGACGAGGTCTGGGACAATTATAAACGGCTCAACGAGGTTGACGTCCGCCGCGCCCTCGCCGCGTTTCTGTTCAAGGGCGAGGACGTGTTCAAGAACATGAAGGCCCTTTCCGGCGGAGAGAAGGCCCGCGTGGCGCTTTTGAAGCTGATGCTCTCCGGCGCGAACTTTCTCGTGCTGGACGAGCCGACGAACCACCTCGACATCCATTCGCGCGAGGCGCTCGAGAGCGCGTTCGACACCTTTGACGGGACAATGCTCGTCGTCTCACACGACCGCTATTTCATCAACCGCCTCGCGACGCGCGTGGTGCGGCTGACCGAAAACGGAATCGAATCGTTCGACGGCAACTATGACACGTTCCACAGCGCCATGGAGGCACGGAAAGCCGCCGCGTCGCCGCAGAAGAAGGAGCCGAAGCAGAACGACTATCAGAAGCGCAAGGAACGCGACAGCCGTCTGCGTAAACTCAAGGGGCAAATCAGCCGCCTCGAAGCGCAGATCGACGAACTGGACGAGACCGCCGCGTCACTGCAGGCGCAGCTGAGCGACCCGGCGAACGCCGCCGCGTATGAGACGATTCTCTCGCTGACGGAACAGCTGCACGAAACGACGCAGCAGCAGGAAGCGCTGATGGAGGAATGGCAGCGGTTGAATGAGGAACTTGCGGAGATGGAGAATGAGGCATGAGGAATTAGGGACAAGGGACTAAGGGATTAAGGGATTAATGGAATGAATAATCCCAAATTCCACATTCCCAACTGCACACTGCACATTAAAAAAGCGCCCGGCCGGGCGCTTTTTTTATAGCTTTACAGAAACGGCTTTGGCTTTGCCGTCAACTTTTCGCAGCTCGTACACTGTGTCGAAACCGGCCGCGCGGATCGCGGCGAGGGCTTTGTCGAAGGCAAAGTCCAGCGCGTCGGTGGTGTGCGCGTCGGCGGTAACGATTACCTTCGCGCCGCGTTCGTATAGGTGGCGCAGCAGGAACGGCGCGGGATAGGGCTGCTTTTTGCCGCAGCGGTACATCGCCCCGGTGTTGACCTCGAAGAGGACGTCGGGACACGCGGCAAGGATCCGGTCGGCGCAATCGCAGGCAAGCGCCTGATAAGCGGGATCGCCGGAATCAAACAAGGCGTTGTCCTCGTTGAACTTTTCGATGAGGTCGAGGTGCGCAACGATCGTCGGCCGCACACGGCAGGTAAATTCCGCCACGCGGTCGTAGTAGTCCGCGGCGAGTGCCAGCCAGCTGCCGCCGTAGAGCGTGTCGCGGCAGGTCCGCAGCGTCGCGGCGGTGTCGTCCACATCATAGTGCAGTTCACCCCCGGTCAGCTGGTGCACCGCGGCGATCATATAGTCGTAATCGGCGGGATCGACGCCGCAGCAGTCGCGGTCGAGCTCGATTCCGTGCAGGATCTCGATTCGATCGCCGTAGACGTTCTGCAGGCGGCGGATCTCGGCGGTGTAGGCCGGCAGCTTTTCGGGCCGGATCGTCCAGACGGCGTCCGGCGTCATCGGGCCGTGGAACGAAAAGCCGAGGCAGGAAAAGCCCTTGTCGATCGCGGCAAGAAGCATCTCCTCCGGCGTGTTTTTCCCGTCGCAAAAGACGGTATGGGTATGGCAGTTGGAATGAACCATGGACCTATCCTCTTTCAAAAAGGTACGGCAAAGCACCGTACCTTTTTCTTTTTTATGACTGGTTGGGCGTCTTGCGGAATTTGCGCATCAATTTCGTATGGCGGCGCTTTTCCTTTTGCGACATCTTGAACGTGAACGGACGCTTTTCCATCGGGCGCAGCAGCGGCGTCGCCAGCGCGGCGTCGCGCGCGTCGGTCAGAACGGTAGCGGCAAGGAGAATGAGGCCGTTGTCCTCGGGCAGCGTCACCTGCTTCGCGTCGCGGATGTTCAACTCGTACATGAAGAAGTACAGCTCGTCGCCGCGGTTGTCCTTGTCCGCAGCGTGGGTGTGGGTGCAGACCCAGGCGACGCGGTCGCCCTTGATGAACGCGGTTTCGGCGAGGTTATACAGATCCCAGCCGCCGACGCGCTCGCTGATCGACTGCACCTTCACGTCGACGGGGTTACCGTCCACACGGAAGGTATAGGGCTTGTCGCCGTACAGGCTCGCGCCGATGAAGCAAAGCCGCGTACCCGAAACGTCGAGCGTCTGTCCGGCGGCGATCAGCGCGTTGTTGTCGCCCCACGCCATGCCGGTTTCGAACCGGACGCCGGCGCATTCGATCGACTGCGGGAAGAGTTCGCCCGGCACCGAGACGTTCAGCGTCGGGATGTAGGTGTCGCCGCGGTTCTGGTTGAATGTGACCATGTCGAGGTTGTACGGCAGGCGCAGCGGCTGGCGGGAGCCGAGGCCGGCGCGCTTGCACGGAGAGAGCGTCAGCGCGAAGGTCTTCACCGCGTAGGGTTCAAGGTCGAACACCAGGTTGCCGTCGGTAACGGTCGCGCCGCCGACGGGGTCTTCGCTCGCCGTCACTTCGCGGGCGGACACGATTCCCGTGCCGAGCGTGAAGTAGGTGTTGCCTGCGTGCATGCCCGCGCCCTCATTGAAGCGGACGATCACTTCTTCGGAGTCCTCCGCCTTCTTCATCGCACGCAGGATCACGTTCGGGTTGTTCAGCTGGGCAAAGCCGAACGCGCTTTCCAGCGAGCCGGGGTGCCGCCCGGTCACAAACGCCGTCATCGGCTGGTTGAACGCGCGGGCATAGAACTGCGTCCCGTTGGTGCAGTCGCCCTTGTGCGCGTAGATCGCGTAGCCGTAGCGGTTGAGCCCCATGTCGAGCATGTTCTGGACGCTGTCGTGGCGGAAGGGGTATTTCGGCGTGTGCAGCGCGGTCAGCTTCAGCGTGCTGCGATCTTTGAGGACCCAGCCGTACTTGGAATCGGAGAAGACCGAAACGCCGTAGTTCTGGCGCTCGTCGGTCAAATCGGCCCATTTCTGCGCCGGGACCGCGTAAAGCTTTTTGGTCGCCGGGCGGCGGCGGATCGCGCCGAGGCCGAGGTCAAACGTCGCGTAGGGCGCCTTCGCGGTGAAATAGAAGCCGTTTTGCAGCAGGCGGCGGAAGGAGCGCCATTCTACTTCGTTCTGCACGCTGACATACTGACCGCCCGCAAAGAGCGACACGTCATAGGTGAACGTGGAATCGCCGGCGGTCTGCTTGACGCGCAAGGTCACGCGGACGGGGCCTTTTTCAATCTCTTCCACTTCGCCCTTTTCGGCGAACTCCCACGGGAAGCCGGTCGCTTCGTCATAGGTCAGCTCCCACGCGGGGTAGCTCTTGCTGCCTTTATACTTGTTCATCTCGAAGCGGATCGGCTTTTGCAGCAGTTCGCGGCCGCCGAGCGTCTTGTCGATGATCGAGCAGATGTCGCCCTTCAGGTTGACCGAGACGACATACTTGTAGTTTTCGATGATATTGCCGCCGCAGCGCACGCCCGTGTTCAGGCGGCAGGGCTCGTAGCTGTAAAGCACGTCGAACACCTTGTAGCCGAGGGCGTCGACGTTTGCGCAGAAGCAAAGCTTGATGATGCTGTCGTCGGCGTAGTTGACCTGGGAGGGCACCTCTTTGCCGAAATTGTCGTAGACGCGCACGCAGCGGTACCCACGCGACGGGATCGTCAGATCGACCGGCTCCATCCGCGGCTGTTCGAGCGTGTTGGAAACGACGACGGCGACGCCCTTGGTCCAGGACGTATCCATATTCTTGACGATTTCGTTCGTCGCGCCCTCGAACGTCGACTGGAAGCGGTTCGCCGCGATCACAAGATCGTTCCACGAGCGCTGGTATACCCGCTCCACGCTGGTGCCGGTGATATCGTCGTGGAAGGTGTGGGCGATCGTCTTTTTCCAGGCGTCGTCGATGGCTTCCTTCGGATATTTCGCGCCGCAGACCGCCGACGCGATCACCGCGGCCTTTTCCGCCATATCGCCGAATTCCTCGTTCTTGCGGTTCATCCGCTTGGAAAACGCGCGGGAGGTGTAGGCGCCGGGACCGTGGTTGGTCATCAGCAGCTCGGAGTTCCAGCCGGGCAGCAGTTCCTTTTCTTCCGGCGTCAGCGCGTCAAGATCGTCGAACAGCTCCGTCGGGGAGGCGGAGAGCACCTTGATTTCGCTTTCGTCGTTCTGCGCCATCTCTTTTTCAAGCGTCTGGACCGACTTTTCCTTCGGGGCGCCGCCGACGTCGCCGACGCCGTGGTAGCCCATCGTCCAGGGCAGCTCGTATTTCTTTTCGTTCTTCTTCAGTTTCGGCAGCAGTTCCTTGCTGTCCCGGATCTTCTCGAACGTCGTGCAGTAGCTCTTGCCGTCGAGCGCGGCGAAGATCTCCCTGCCGTCCGGACCGACCCAGCGGCCGAGATCGAACGGGATGCCGTAGGCGCTGCCCCAGCTAAGCTTCTGGGTGGAAAAGCCCTTGAGTCCCGCGGCGGCGGCAATTGACGGCAGCGCCCAGCCGAAGCCGAAGCAGTCCGGCAGGAAGATGTCGTTGCTCTCTTTGCCGAAGCGGCTGCGGAAATAGCGGTTGCCGTAAAGGATGTTGCGGAACAGCTGCTCGGGCGAGGGCACGTTGACGTCACCGTTCTCATAGGACGAGCCGGTCACGTTCCACTTGCCGTCGGCCACGTATTGCCGCAGGCGCTCGAACTCTTCGGGGTAATACTCCTCAAACAGCTCGTAGCGGTAAGCGCCCTCAAAGTTGAAGCGATAGTCCGGATACTGCTCGAACAGCTTGAAGTTGTCGTGCAGCGTGTTGGGCAGACAGACGTTCAGTACATGTTCGAAGTCCCAGTTCCAGACGGTATCCAGATGCGCCGTCGCGATCGTATAGATGCGTTTTTCTTTTTCCATCACTCAAAGCCTCTTTTCCCTTAATCGTTCGGTTGTTTTCCGTCCAGCAGGTACAGCACAAGGAAGCAGCACAGCACCGGCACGTTGATCAGCGTCAGCACCGAAAAGCTCCAGGCCGCGCCTTCGGTCTGGACCGGCACAAAGCCGTAGGAGATCGCCTGAATCAGCTTGGCGACCGTTGCGCAGGCGCCGACGAAGAGCCCGAAGACACTCCAGACGAGCGCCGGCATAAAGAACGGCAGGCGGCCGCTCAGACCCTGCTTTGCGCGAATCTGCGGCACAAGAAAGCCGAAAACGAGCAGCGCGAGCGCGCCGAGACTCAGCGCGGCGGCCACGGCGGCGACCGCGTATTCCGGCGGGTTGCTGCCGAGCAGCAGCCGCGTCGGCACAATCCAGTGCAGCAGCGCCGCGAGGATGCCCATGACGCAGCTCAGAACCACGACGGGCGTTTTGGATGTTTGCCGGTTAGCCATAAAAACAACCCCTTTATCAGTCTCTTTATTCTATCACACGATTGCCGGTTTGACAAGCGTCAGCCGGACGGTTTCTCAGAAGAATCTGCGCCAGAAGCAGCGCGCCTTTTCCGTGCGGTACACCTGCGTGTCGCCGGCATACTGCTCTTTTTGGATCGCGCGGCTCTGCGCGTCGTCGTACAGCGTTGTCAGAAGCGGCGCGCGGTGCGGTTCGGTATTGAACACGGCGGAAAGCAGCAGCAGGTCGCTCTGGACCGGCAGCCGCAGCTGCGACGCCTTTTCGACCGGGATCTCCCGGCGGAAGAAATAGGTCTGGCAGCCGATGTTGTCGCCCTCTTTGCCGTGGGTGTGTGTCAGCGAGAACGCGAGCGGGTCGCGCTTGATCGCGGCGCTTTCGCCAAGGTCGGTCAGATCCCAGCGGCCGATCGGGTCGCGGATATCCTGCACGCGGACGGGTGTTTCTTTTTCGTCAACGCCGAAGCTGTAGTCTTTGTCGCCGCCGAGAGCGCAGCCGATAAAGCAGAACGCTTTCGCGCCGGCCGGGACGTCGACCGTCTGCCCGTTGCAAAGCAGGGCGTTCGGACGCTTGGGGTCGGTCTGCAGCTCGAACGGCAATCCGCCGGACTGCACCGTTTCGGGCAGCAGCTCCGCGGGCAGGGACCAGTCGAGATTCGGCAGACAGACGCTGTCGCGGCTGTCGTTCTTCGTCAGCATGAAGGTGTTCATCGAAAGCGCGGCCGGTTTATGTTTGATCGGCTGCGCGGGGGCGCTTTCAAAGCGCAGCGCGAACGAGCGCACGTCGAACGGATCGAGGTCGAACGTGATCGCGCCGTCCTGCGGCGTCAGCGCGCCGAGCGGCTCTTCGCTCGCATAGATTTCCCGCGCCTGTGTAATCGGTTTGAAAAAGCGCAGGGTGACGCTGTCGTGCTTTTTGCCGGAAATCTCGTTGACGCGGACAACGATCTCGTCGCTGTCCTGCGCCTTTTTCACGGCGCGCAGAACCACCCCGTCGTCATCGCACGAAAGCAGACTGAAGCGGGTGCCGAGCGCGCCCTTGTGGCGGTTCGGCGCAAAGACGGCCGGCGGCGAGCAGAACTGCCGCGCCCGTTTGTCGAGCGAGGCGTAGCCGTCGCCCGCGAAGGAGCAGACCGCGAAGCCGAAGCGGTTCAGGCCGAGATCCAGCTGGCTTTGCATGCTGTCGGGGCGGAAGTTGTGCTTCGGGGTGTGCAGCGCGGTCAGCCGCAGCGTGAACGCGTCCGGCTTGTCCCAGCCGCGCTTGCTGTCGGAGAGGATGCCGACGCCGTAGGCGCCCGAGCGGTCGCGCAGCGCCGCCCACTGCTGGGCGGGCACCTCGAACAGCTGGCGGGAGTTGGTGCCGCGCTCGATCGAGCCGAGGCCGAGGTCGTAGCGCGCGTAGTCGTTTTCCACATTCAGCGGGAAGCGCACCTTGCACATCGTCTCGTGTTCGTGCCAGTCGATCTCGTTTTGGAACGAGACGACCTTGGTCCCGCGGGTGACGGTGACGATTGTTTCAAAGATTGAATGGCCGTAGCGCTTTTTCAGCCGCAGCGCGGCGACGCACGGGCCGCTGTACAGCAGCTCGGCGCTGACCTTGTGCGGCCGCGCCATGACGGGCGCCATCACGTCCTCGTAGGTCATTTCCCACGCGGGGTAGGCGCGCACGCATTCGTCACGCAGCAGATCGAAGGTGATCGGGCGGCGCAGCAGCTGCTGCCCGACGGTTTTGTCATAGATCGAGGCGACGTCGCCGTTGTTGTCGAGCCGGACGATGACGCGCTCGTTTTCGAGCCGGGCGCTGTCGGCGCTCATGACGTCGGTTTCGTCGCGGTAGGGCGTTTTGGCGCTGCGCACGTCGAACACGCGGCAGCCGCACGGCGGGACCTTCGCCCAAAACGCGGCGGTCGCTCTCCCCTTTTCGTCGGTGTAGGTCTGCGACGGGACCTCCACGCCCTGATCGTCGAAAACACGGATCGTCCCGTCGTCCCACGGGAACGTGACGACGCGCCGGATCTCAAACTGCTGACTGTTCCAGACGGCGACCGGTTTGCCCTTGCAGAAGGAGGTATCCATCTGTCCGATCACGGCGGCGGCCGCTGATTCGAACACATCGGAGAACTGGTTCATCGACTGGACATAGTCGTTCCACGAGCGGCGGTACTCCTTTTGCAGCGACGTGCCGGTCAGATCGTCGTGGAACTGATGGGCAATCACGCGCTTCCACGCGGTGTCGAGCGTGTTTTGCGCATAGGGCAGCGCGGACAGCAGCAGCGCGCCGACCGAGGCTTTCTCCGCCATATCGGCGAGCACTTCGTTTCGCGCGTTCCAGCGCTTGCTGATCGCGCGGGAGGTATAGCAGCCCGCGCCGTGGCGCGTCATCAGCAGCTCGTTGTGCCACGTCGGCAGTTTCGCCGTCAGCGCCTTGTTGGCGGCAAGGTCGCGGTACAGCTCGTCCGACGAAGCGGACTTCACCTTGACGCTGTTCTTGCCGTTTTCGTTGATCTCTTTCTGCATCGTGCGCACGGAGATCTCCAGCGGGGCGCCGCCGCGGTCGCCGACGCCGTGGTAGCCCGCGGTCATCGGCAAAGCGTACGCCTCGTTCTCCTTGAGCTTCTTTTGGAAAAACTCGTTTTCGCGGATCTTCGTGAACACGGTGCCGTAGGTGCCCATGTTGAGCGACGCAAAGATCGGTTTGCCGTTGACACCGTACCATTTGCCGATATCGAACGGGATCCCGTAGGCGCTCCCCCACGACAGCTTCTGCGTTGTGAAGCCGAGCAGGTTGCTGTGCGCGGCGATCGACGGCAACGCGTAGCCGAAGCCGAAGCAGTCCGGCAAAAAGACGTCCTTGCTGCGGCGGCCGAAGGTCTTGTCGAAGTAGCCGTTGCCATAGAGGAAATTGCGAAACAGCGCTTCGGGCGACGGAATGTTGCAGTCGCCGTTTTCATACGCACTGCCCGTCAGGTTCCATCTGCCGCTTTTGACATACGCCTTGAGCTGTTCGAACTGTTCGGGATAGTACTCCTCCATCAGCTCGTACCGGTACGCGCCCTCAAAGTTGAAGCGGTAGTCCGGGTACTTGCGGAACAGCTCGAAGTTCTTGCGCAGCGTCTTCGGGATATAATTCGAGACGGTCGTTTCGAAACTCCAGTTCCAGATCGTATCGAGATGCGCGGTGGCAACCGTATAGATTGTTTGCTCGCTCATGGCTTTTCTCCTTATTCCACAACGATTTTGTGGAAGATCTTTTTGCCCTTGCGGATGACGGCGTAGCCCTTTTCAAAGAGGTCCGCGGTCAGCACCAGCAACGGGTCGGCGACTTTTTGGTCGTTGAGCGACACGCCGCCCTGCTGGATCAGACGGCGGCCTTCGCCCTTGGACTTGACAAGCCCCGCCGCGACCATCACGTCGAGCAGCCCGACGCCGGCGTCAAAGTCGGCTTTCGCAACGGTCGTCTTCGGCATATTCTCCGCGTCCGCGGCGCCGGTGAAGAGCGCCTTGGCGGTCGCTTTGGCCTTTTCGGCCTCGGCTTCGCCGTGAACGAGCTTCGTCAATTCGAACGCGAGGATCTCCTTCGCCGTGTTCAGCTCGCTCCCCTGCCAGCCGTCCATCTTTTCGATCTCTTCGAGTGGCAGGAAGGTCAGCATGCGGATGCACTTGAGCACATCGGCGTCGTCGACGTTGCGCCAGTACTGATAAAACTCGTACGGGCTGGTCTTTTCCGGGTCGAGCCAGACAGCGCCCTTCTGGGTCTTGCCCATCTTCTTGCCCTCGGAATTGAGCAGCAGCGTGA
>CAMZEG010000025.1 GCA_947305635.1 uncultured Clostridia bacterium | reverse complement strand
CAGGCGGCGTTCGCCATGCCGGAATAGCACTTGATGGCGACCATGTTGCCGGCGTAGTCCGCGTGCAGGATCGACTGGGTCAGAATGGAATAGTACTTGCCGGAGATATCGTGCATCTCCTGCTTGACGGCGGCGTAGCGGTACTGCCCGTCCGCGACGGGCGACTTGACCAGCTTGAGCGCCTTGATATCGCGCGAGACGGTCGCCTGCGTGACGTTGTAGCCCAGCGCCGCGAGTTTTTGCATCAGCTCGTCCTGGGTGCCGATCGTTTCCTGTTCGATCAGTTGGAGGATGGCCTCCTGCCTGCTGTTCTTTTTCATCGTGTTCTCCTTCTCCCGCCGGCATCAGACCCGGCGTTCCACCATTTTTCTCGATAGGATATCGGTAAAGCTTTCCGCTTTGATCCGGATGATTTTGCAGTTCCTTGCCGCCCGCCGGATGGTAAATACACTGCCCGCCGTCAGATGCAGGCTCTCTTCGCCGTCGCAGCTGAGCAGCGGCTGGCAAAGGTCGGGGTTGCGCACCTCCACGCGGAAGGTCTTGTCCGGCCGGAACATCAGCGAGCGCGCAAACAGCGAATGGGTGCAGATCGGCGTCAAAAGCACCGATTCGATCGTCGGGTCGACAACGGGGCCGCCCGCGGAGAGCGAATAGGCCGTCGAGCCGGTCGGCGTCGCGAAGATCAGGCCGTCCGCGAAGTAGTCGTTGACGCGCTTGCCGTCGCAGTCCACGGTGATATCGCACATGCGCATCGAAAGGCCGCGGGCAAAGACGGCGTCGTTGAGGCAGTAGAACTTTTCCTGCAGCTGCTCGCCGCGGTAATGCTCCACACAGAGCATCATGCGTTTGTCGATCTCATACCTGCCGTCGATCAGATTCCTTAGCAGCGGCAGCTCCGTTTTTTCCAGACCGGCGAGAAAGCCGAGCGAACCGGCGTTGATGCCGAGGATCTCCTTGTCGTAGCGTGCCGCGTCGTGCGCCGCGTGGATGAACGTGCCGTCGCCGCCGATGGCGATGAACAGATCGCACTGTTCCCACGCCGTTTCCGCTTCGAGAAAGCGGACCGGCTGGCCGCCGAACGAGGGCAGCATCTCCCGCTCCATCAGCACCGTCGCGCCGAGGGAATCGAGTTCCCGGATCACCTGCGTCGTCACGTCGAACGCGTGCGGCCGGGTCAGATTGACTTGTATTGCGATTTGCATAAGTAACACCAACCTTTCGGAGAGTGTGCAGTGTGTAGTTTGCAGTGTGCAGTTGTAAGTCGACAGTCGACAGCGAAATTGGAGTGTGGAATGTGGAATTGTAGCAGTCGGAGGGGATCAAGTGTTGTCGCAGAGTCAACTGACTGAACGCCGGTTGACTGCTGGTTGACTGTTAGTTGACACGCTGGTTGACTCAAGAGCCCAGACGTGGTGCGGGTTCAGCGCTATTTGTCAACTAAGACACCCTAATATGAAATAAAAAAGTTCAATAGAATATTAGAGGAAGAGTTTAAACCGCTGGTTGACACTTCCGCGACGGTCCGTTCCAAATTCCACATTCCAAATTCAACTGCACACTTCAGCTGTCCAGCGCTTCATGCGAAGCTGTCACGATCTCCTCTGCGGTGACGGTCAGCGCGTTGTGCGCGTCGTCCGTCTTTTCCGCGAGGACAAGATATTCGATATTGCCCTGCGGGCCCTTGACCGGGGAATAGTCGAGTCCCAGTACCGAAAAGCCGCTTTCCAGCAGGAAGCCGACGATGCCGTCGACCACCTCGGCGTGGACGCTTCGGTCGCGGACGACGCCCTTTTTGCCGACCTTGTCCTTGCCGGCTTCAAACTGCGGTTTAATGAGGCACACCGCCCGGCCGCCGTCTTTCAGCAGATCGCGCATCACCGGGACGATCAGCCGCAGCGAAATGAACGAGACGTCCACGCTCGCGAAGTCGATCTCTTCCGGGATCTGTTCGCGCGTCACATAGCGAAAATTCGTACGTTCGAGGTTCACGACCCGCGGGTCTGCGCGCAGCTTCCACGCGAGCTGGCCGTAACCGACGTCGATCGCGTAGACCTTCCTGGCGCCGCGCTGCAGCATGCAGTCGGAAAACCCGCCCGTGGACGCGCCGATATCCATACACACGCAGCCGTCCAGCGAAAGACCGAACTGCTCCACGGCCTTTTGCAGCTTGAGGCCGCCGCGCGAGACGAACGGCAGCTTGTCGCCGCGCACCTCGAGGCAGTCGCCCTCTTTGACGGTTTCGCCGCTTTTCGTGACCTTTTGGTCGTTGACATAGACCTGTCCCGCCATAATCAGCGCCTTCGCCTTTTCGCGGCTTTCGGCAAAGCCGCGTTCGAACAGCGCGACGTCCAGCCGTTTCTTTTCTGTCATGGCGTCTTCTCCGTTTCCCGCAGAACCGTTTCCGTCATCCCCTGCGCGTCGAGTCCGTAGCGGCGCAGCTGCTGCGCCACCGTCGCCTGCGCGACGAATTCGTCCGGCACCGCCGTCAGTTTATAGCTGCCGCGGCAGCCGTTTTCCAAAAGCGCGAGCGCCGTCCGTTCGCCGACGCCGCCGGCTCGCAGCCCTTCTTCAAAGAAGCACACGCGCGCTTTTTGCAGCATCAACTGCAGCGCGCCGTCCGGCAGCGGCCGGATCCGGTTGAGCGCCAGAAGGCAGACGGGCACGCCCTTCTCCCGCAGCGCGTCGCAGGCTTTGACCGCCTCGGCGCAGAGTCTTCCGTAGGTGACAAGCAGCGTTTCGGCGCTCTCGTCGCCGTAGACGGCGTAATCCGTGTTTTCGAACGTGAGTGTTTCGCTGTCCGGCAGGTCGCCCCCGCGCGGATAGCGCACCGCGACCGGCAGCGCGTCGTTTTTGAGCGCCCGGTCCAGATCCGCCTGCAGCGTCCGGAAGCTGCACGGCGCATAGATCGTCAGATTGGGGATCGTGCACAGAAACGGCACGTCCATCAGACCCTGATGGGTCTCGCCGTCCTCGCCGACAAAACCGGCGCGGTCGATGGCGAAGATCACCTTCGCCTTCTGCAGCGCGACGTCGTGCACAAGCTGGTCGTAGCAGCGCTGCAAAAAGGTGGAATAGACGGCGAACACGGGGATGTTCCCGTTTTTCGCAAGCCCCGCCGCAAAGGTCACGGCGTGCTCCTCGGCGATCCCGACGTCGAAAAAGCGGTCGGGGAACGCCTCTTTGAACGGCTCAAGGCCGGTCGAAAAGCCCATGGCCGCCGTGATGGCGCAGATGCTTTCGTTTTGTTCCGCCCGCGTTTTCAAAAGCTTGCCGAACCGGTCGGAAAAACTCTCCGGCGCGGGCTGCGTTTCGCCCGTCTCCGGGTCGAAGCCGGACACGCCGTGGAACGCCTGCGGGTTCGCTTCCGCAAACGGGCAGCCCCTGCCCTTTTGCGTCTGGATATGCAGCAGCACCGGGCCCTGCACCCGCTTTGCCGCTTCGAGCGCGTCGATCAGAAGCGGGATATTGTGCCCGTCGATCGGGCCCATGTAGCGGTAGCCGAGATCCTCAAAGAAGGTGCTTTCGGCATACAGACGGTTCTTGACCGCCGTTTTGAGATCGTAGAGTTTTTGCACCAGCGGCTTGCCGATCGAAGGGATCTTCGACAGCGTGCGCTCGGTGGAGGCTTTGAAGGTGTAGTACTGCGGCGTCGAGCGGATCACGGCAAGGTACTTTGCCAAGGAGCCGACGTTTTCCGAAATCGACATGTTGTTGTCGTTGAGCACAAGGATGTGCTTTGTGCCGCTGCGCCCGCCGTTGTTGAGCGCCTCATAGACGAGGCCGCCGGTGAACGAGCCGTCGCCGATCACCGAGATCACATAATGCGGGTCGTTTTGCAGCTTTTTCGCCGTCGCGAGGCCGAGCCCGGCCGAAACGGACGTCCCGCTGTGGCCGGAATAGAAGATATCGTGCTCGCTTTCGTTCGGGCGGCAAAAGCCGGACAGGCCGCCCTCGGTGCGCAGCGATGAAAACCGTTCATAGCGTCCCGTGAGCAGCTTGTGGGTATAGCACTGGTGTCCCACGTCGAACACGATCTGGTCGCGCGGGGAGTCGAACACGCGGTGCAGCGCGATCGTCAGTTCGACCGTGCCGAGGTTCGACGCAAGGTGACCGCCGTTTTGCGCGGTCGTCGCAATCAGCGTTTCGCGCACCTCAGCGCTCAGCGTCTGCAGGTCGTCGACCGACAGGTGTTTGAGGTCGCGCGGGTCGCGGATCGTCGGCAGTATGTTCTTTTGCATGATTCTTTCCCGTCCCTCTCAGGAGGTTCTTTTCATCAGATCGTCGGCGAGGCCGCGCAAAAACGCGGCGTCCGCCCCGAAGACGGCGAGCGATTTGACCGCCGCGGCCGTGCAGTCCTGCGCGGCCTGTTTCGCCGCGGAAAGGCCGAGCAGCGACACATAGGTCGATTTCTGCTGCTGCGCGTCGGAGCCGGCGGGTTTGCCGAGCGTCGCCGTGTCGCCCGTCACGTCAAGGATGTCGTCCACGATCTGGAAGGCTTGTCCGAGCGCTTCGGCGTACCGCACGAGCGCCGTCCGTTTTTCGTCATTTGCCCCGGCGAGCACGGCGCCGATCTCGCACGCGGCGCGCATCAGCGCCCCGGTTTTGAGCCGGTCCATCGTCTGCAGCCGGGTGAGATCAATCGTCTTCCCTTCGCTTTCGAGGTCGATCGTCTGGCCGCCGATCATGCCTTCTGCGCCCGCGTACCGCGCCAGGAGGGCGATCGCTTCGAGCGCGCGGGCAGGCGTTTTCTTTGCCGCTTCGCTGTTGGCCGCGGCCCCGAACGCCTCGGTCAGCAGCGCGTCGCCCGCGAGGACCGCGGTCGCTTCGCCGAACGCGATATGGCAGGCCGGTTTGCCCCTTCTCATATCGTCGTCGTCCATGCACGGCAGATCGTCGTGCACGAGCGAATAGGTGTGGATCATCTCCAGCGCGCAGGCAAAGTCGAGCGCGGCGTCCAGATCGCCGCCGCACAGCCGGCAGCATTCCAAAAGCAGCACCGGACGGATACGTTTGCCGCCGCCGTCCAGACTGTAGCGCATCGCGTCGCACACGGCGGGCGCGTCATAGGTACACGCCGGCAGCAGCTGTGTCAGCCGCCGGTTGATTGTTTCGAGGTAATCTTCAAAGCGCTTCATCGTCCTGCGCTCCGTTTTCAAGGGTGCTCAGCTCCGCGATCCGCTGTTTGCAGTCGTTCAGCGTGTGGCTGCAAAAGGAGATCAGGCGGACGCCCTCTTCATACAGTTTCATCGACAGATCGAGATCGCATTCGTTCTTTTCGAGCGTCTCGGTGATTTCCTTGAGCCGCAGCATCGCGGTATCCAGCGTATATTGTTCCATCGTCAGCTTCCTTTCTTTCATGCGTCCTGGATCCATACGTCCTGTACGGCGCAGTCGGCGGTTCCGTCGGCAAAGCGCACACGCAGCGTTTGTCCCGCGGCCGTTTCGGCGGCGCGGCGGATGAGCGTGCCGGTTTCGTCTTCGCAAAGCGTGTAGCCGCGCGCCAGCGTTTTGAGCGGACTTGCCATTTCGAGCCGCTGCGCAAACTGCTGCAGCGCGTCGTCATAGGGTTTTGTCGCCGCCTTGCCGCAGCGCTCTACCCGTTCGCGTTCATGCTCCAGCGCGGCGTCGAGCAGCGTCAGGCGCGTCAGCGGGCTGTTTTGCCGCAGTCTGCGGTCATAAAGCGCGGTCTGCTGCGCGAGGGCAAGGCGTTTACCTTCGACCAGCGCGGTCAGATTGTCGAGCGTCGCGTCGAGTTCGAACAGCAGTTCGCGCGTATCCGGCACGGCCAGCTCCGCGGCTGCGGAGGGCGTCGGCGCGCGCAGATCCGCCACAAAGTCCGCAATCGTGTAATCGGTCTCGTGTCCCACGGCGGAGATCACGGGGATCCGGCTGTTGAAAATGGCGTGCGCCACGATTTCCTCGTTGAACGCCCAGAGGTCTTCGATCGAGCCTCCGCCGCGCCCGACGATCAGCACATCCGCCGCGTCCAGCGCGTTGAAGCGTTCAATCGCCTCCGCAATCTGTCCGGCGGCCGAATCTCCCTGCACCTGCACGCCGCAGATCACGACCTGCGCCAGCGGGAACCGCCGTTCAAGCACGGTCAGGATGTCGTGGATCGCCGCGCCCGTGGGCGACGTCACAACGCCGATTTTCATCGGGCAGACCGGGATCGGCCGTTTGCGGCTTTCGTCGAACATACCCATCGCTTCGAGCTTTGCCTTTCGCTGTTCGAACGCGACGCTCAGCGCGCCCGCGCCGTCGGGCTGCATATCCTCGCAGTAGAGCTGATAGACGCCGTCGCGCGGAAAGAGCGAAATGCTGCCGCGGATCACGACGCGCATCCCGTTTTCCGGCAGAAAGCGCAGCCGCTGCGCCGCTGTGCGGAACATCACCGCTTTGAGCGCGGCGCTCTCGTCCTTGAGCGTGAAATAGAAGTGGCCGGTGCGGTAGTGGTTCGTGAAGTTCGAAATCTCGCCGCAGACGAAAATATGCTGTAGGTTGTCGTCCCCGTCGAGAACGGATTTTAAGTAGGTGTTGATTTGGGAAACAGTCAGAACAGACGACACATCATCACTCCCGTTCCTGTTTGAGATATCCTAAGATCGCGACCCCCGCCGCGTTGTCCGCCGAAAGAGCGGGCGGCGCAAAGTGGGCGCCGAAGCGCGCGGTAAAGCGATCGCGGATCCCGCTGTTGGACATCACGCCGCCGGCGTAAAGCAGCGGCAGATCGCCGTATTGTAAGAGCAAATGCTCCGTCATTTTTTCGAGCGCCGCTTCGACCGAGCAAAGGCAGTACTTTGCGGTGTCCGCGGGCATCTCGCCCCGGTCGATCATCGCGCGGCACTGATTTTCGATCCCGGAAAGGCTCGGGCAGCCGTCGCGCAGCGTCGGACGGGTTTTGAAGTCGCGCTCGCTTTTTGCCGCAAGCTGTTCCAACGCGGCGCCGCAGGGAAACGGCAGGCCGAGCAGCACGCCGACGCGGTCGATCGCCTGTCCCGCCTTGAGATCCAGCGACTGCGCGACAAGTGTACAGCGGAACACTTCGTGTTCGTCCGGCTGCGCGAGGACGGCTTCCGTCGTCCCGCCGGAAACGTGGAACGCGAGGAAAGGCGCATCGAGCAGGTCGAGCCGTCCCGCGCCGAACGCGGCGGCAGCGATATGCCCGTGCTGGTGGCTCGTTTCGTAAAACGGGACGCCGCTCGCCTTCGCGGCGATTTTGCCCGCGCCCGCGCCGACGAGAAAGCACGGCATATAGGAGCCTTCCTGCATCCGCGGCGTCGTCGAGGCGCACACGCCCCGCAGCGAGACGGGCGTTTCCAGCAGCCGGTCGGTCACCTGCGGCAGCTGCGCCGTGTGATGGAACACACAGTCGCTTTGCCGAAGGCCGCGTCCGCCTTCCGGGACGGGCAGCAGTTTCTTTTCCTGCCGGACTGTCTTCGTGTCCGGAAAGAACAGCGCCGCCGAGGTCGTGTAGTTGCTGGTGTCGAAACCGAAAAACGCCGTCATGCCTGTTTGCTGCGCGCGACGGAGCCGAGCACGCCGTTGATATAGGCCGCTTCCTTCTGCTCGGAATACTTCTTCGTGATTTCCACGGCCTCGTTGATCGCGACGCCGTCCGGCACGTCGGAGAACAAGATCTCATAGACGCCAAGCCGCAGCACGGCGCGCGCCACGCGGGAGATCCGGTTCTGTGACCAGCCGATCAGGAACCGCTCGATCGTCGCGTCGATATCGCTGAGATTGTCGAACACGCTCTTGACGGTGCGGGTCACGAACTGGTTGACTTCAAAGAACTCCGATTCCGCCGCAGAGTCGATCAGCGCGTCCAGCGGCGTCTCGTCCTGAAAGCTTTTTTCAAAGATAATGATGAAGGCGACTTCTCTCGCTTCGTGTCGTTTCATAGCGCTCCTGCCCTTTCGGTTGCAATTTTATACATAAGCTTTATTATTATAACACAGTTTTTGCATAATAACAACCGTTTTCCTTTTATTTTTTCATCTTATTTGGCTTCGATGATCGTCAGATTGTCGACGGTGATCTGCGCGTTCTGGGCAAGGATCTCGGCGATCTGCAGCGCCGTCGCTTCGCTGACCTTGCCGTTTTCAACAACGACCTCGGCCGTCTCGCCGTTCAGCACAACGACGCACGAGCCGCCGAGCTTCGCCGCAATCAGCGTTTCGCAGTCGGTCTGCGCCTTTTCCCGCGCGTCAAACGTACCAAGCAGCGTCAGCAGCTTTTGCTTGTCGGCGTCGCTGAGCCGGTCGCTTTCCATCAGCGTTTCGATCTCGTCCTTCACTTCGTCGCGGTACTGCGCCTGCCGCAGCTTCGCGTCGGAAAAGAACTGCTTCGCCCGCGCGGCGGTCTGCTGCGCGTCCTCGGTTTCGCCCTCCTCGCCGGGCACCGTCGTCCCCGCGACAAGGAGCGAATCGCCAAGATTACCCTCCACCTGCGCGGGCTTGCTTTCCGGCGCGGTCTCGGGGCCGGACTTTGTGTAGTACCAGTTGACCGCGACCGCCAGCGCGAGCGCGACGACCAGAGAGGCCGCCAGAATCTGCCGTTTCTTGTGTACCATGCGTTGGTTCCTCCTTCGTTGCCGTTACATCGGCATCACACTGATATGGTTGGATTTCAGATCGAACAGCGCGCTGATGGTCCGAACGACCCGTTCGCATACGACGGGGTCTCCCCCGCCCTCGCAGACGACGGCGGCGCCCGTCACGGCGGGATAGTCCTCGCGCACGACAAGGCCGCTTTCGCCCTGGGTGTTCTTGATAATCACCACGCTGTTCTTTTCTTTCCGGTTGGTCTGTGCGTCCCGTTTTTCCGCCGTGCCGTCGGTGTTCGCGGCATAGACCGTTTCGCCCGACGACGCCGTGCGAAGCATCACGCGCACCGCGCCCACGCCCTCAATGGAGCCGAGCAGATTACAAAGCTCCTGTTCAAGCGCCTGCGCCGACACGGGATCGGCCTGCGGTTCCGGCGCCTTTTCGGCCGTCTGTTTGCCGCCGGTGAACAGCAGCACGATCAGCAGCGCCTCCGCGCCGAGCAGCAACAGCGCCGTCTTGCGGTCGTGCCTGAGCACGTCCGTCACGCGCCGCAGCGCGGTTTTCCATCGTTCAGCCGTCATGTTCTCCCTCCGTCAAAAGCTCCAGTTCGGTCGTTTTCGTCAGATAGGGCCGCAGCAGTTTTCGCACTGTTTCGGCGGAAAAGCGGCCGCGCACCGTGATGCGGCTTGGCGCAATCCCGTCGTCGGTCGACACGCACCGCACGGTGACGGTGCAGCCCGAAAGGCCGTTTTGCGCGAGCGTCTGCGTGATCTTCGTTTCCAGCAGCGTCTGCGCCGCGAGAACCGCGGCGGCGTCCTGCTTTTCCGCGAATGACCCTCTCGCGTCCCCGTCTGTCGTCAGCAGCACCGCAAGGTCCGTTTCCGTTGCCGAAAGCGAGCGCAGCGGCAAGAGGCAGACATAGAGGAACACGACGGCGCACAGCGCCCGGAACGCCCGTTTCTGCCCGCTTTCGGAGAGCAGCGCGCCGACCGCCGCGGCCAGAAGCGACGTCCCCGCGAGCACAAGCACCCACGCGCGCAGCGATTCCATGCGTTTCCCTCCCTACTGCCGCAGCTGCAGCGTCAGCCCGGTCGTGATCAGCAGCAAAAAGCATTCGAACACGTTGAGCAAAAGCAGCAGCCGCACGCCGGTTTCAAACGACTGATAGAGCGCCGCGAGCTTCTCTTCGCCGAGCAGCGAAGCCGCCGTTTTCAGCGCGGCGCACGCAAGACACGACATCAGCAGCGCCAGCACCACCGGCAGATGGACCGCCAGCAGCACCAGAAACGCGAACACGACCGCCGATCCTTTTATGAGATCTATACTGCAAAGCACGGCGGAATATGCGTCGCTCATCGCGCCGCCGACGACCGGGACCAGACTGCTGACGAGAAAGCGCGCGCCCTTGAGCGCCGCGGAATCCGCCGCGCGAAACAGCACCTGCCGGATCGACAGCACACCGGTGAACACGCCGGAAAACAGCCCGAGCAGCAGCGCCGTGCCTTTGTTGACCGCGCCGAGAAACGACGGCGCGCGGACAGTATCGCCGCAGGAGAACGCGATTGAAAGGCAGAAGAACAGCCCGAGCAGCGGCACGCACAGCCTTGAAGCGAAGGCCGAGATCCCCTGCGCCAGCGCGAAGGAGAGCATCTGATAGCTCAGCGCGGCGCCCGCGTGGCCGGAGAACGCGAGCAGCCCCGCGTAGACCGGGATGAACCCCTGCATGAACGTGCCCGCCGTCTGCAAGGTCGCGGCGGCGGCCGAAACGAACGTATGCAACGCCGCGGCCGTCTGCGTCGTGACGGCGCACAGAGACAGCAGATCGAACGCCGCGTCCGCGCCGTCGCGGTGCAGCAGCGTCCGCAGACACGCGACGAACAACAGCAGAGCCAGTGAAAGCGCGAACGAGCGCCACTGCCCGCGCAGCGCGTCGCCGAACGTTTCGGAAAAGAACGCGCCGATCGCGTCCCACGAGACGTCGAACACCTTCGATGGCGAAAATCCGTCCGCGCCGAACGCTTCGACAAGCGCCGCCGTCTCGTCGTCCAAAAGAGAAAAGAGCGCTTCGCCCGTCTCATCCGCGGCGTCGGCCAGCGCGTCTTCCGCGGCAAAGGCGGGAAAGCAGCAAAGCGCCGCGAGCAGCGGCAGCAGCAACAGCGCCGCGGCCCGCTTCATCCGGCAAACCCCCGCACGATCTCCAGCGTCTCTTCCAACAGCGGCAGCGCCGGCAAAAGCGTCCCGACCCGCCCGGCGAACAGCAGCGCCGCGGCCAGCGCCTCGTTGCCGCTGTCCTTGCAAAAGGCAGCGCACAGCCGGGTAACAAGGCAGACCGCCGCGCCCTTGCAAAGCGCCGCCGTCACCTGCGCGGGCACGGACAGCACCTGAAACGAAGAAAAGAGCCGTTCCCCTTCGGCGCGGACGACGGGCAGCGCCGTCAAAAGCAGCAAAACGCCCGCCGCAAGCTGCAGCGGCAAGACGAATTCCGGGCGCTGACCCCGCAAAACGACGGACAGTGCGGTCGCCGCCAGCGCGAGCGCGCCGAGTTGCAGCGCGAGACTCAAAACGTCACCAGCTCCTTTACGGCGTCGAACAGCGCAGTGATCTCCGGCAGAATCATCAGCAGCGCCGCGATCACGCCCATCAGCGTCGTGAGGGTCGTGTATTCTCCCTTGTCCGCGCGCTGCAGAATCTGGTTCAGCACGGCGACGAGCACGCCGACCGCCGCAATTCTCAAAATCAAGGTAATATCCATGTCGCATACTCCGTCAGAGGATCAGGATCAGCAGCACCGCCCCGCAGCAAAGGCCGCAGGCGCGGCACAGTTTTCCGCCGGACGCGCGCTGCGCATTTGCCCGTGCCCGGCAGTCTTTCAAAAACGAAAGCGTCTCTTCCAATACCTGCTGCTGTCCCGCAAGATCGGTCGCGCCGAGCAGCGCCCCGAGCTGCCGCAGCCGCGTCTGCTCCCAAGAGCGCAGCGTCCGTTTCAGCGCGTCGACGCCGGCGTTCCAGGCGGACGGAAGCGAATCGCCTTCCTCCAGCCGGGCGCAGCAGACAAGAAGCAGCGGCAGCGACGCAAACGGCGGCTGCAGCGACAGACGACACAGCATGTCCGGCAGCGGCGCGCAGGAAAAGTGCAGCTCCAGCTTCAGCCGTTCGAGCAGCAGCACCAGCAGGTCCAGCGTCCGCGCGCGGGTGGCGAGCAGCCCCGCGCAGCGAAACCCGGCCGCCGCGCTAAGGCAAAAGGCCGCCGCTGCTGCCATCGGGCGCATCAAAAAGCTCCTTTCGTTCGGTGATCGACGCGATCTCGCCGGGCGACGAAGCGCCCTTGAGCAAAACAATTTTCGTAAAGCCGCAGCGCTGCGTCAAAAAGCGGAACAGCGGCCGCGCCGAAAGCTCCGCGGGACTGCCCGCGTGGATACTCGCCGCGAACCGGACACCCGTGTTGACGCCCTGCTCAATCGCCCGCGCCTCCTCCATCGAGGCGATCTCGTCGCAAAGGATCATCTGCGGCGACATCGTGCGCACCGCCATGCGCACCGCCTCGCGGTTCGGGTAGCCGCGAAAGACGTCGCAGTTGAACCCCGCCTTGCCGCCGCGCGGGAACAGCTCCTGCCGCGGGTCCATCACCGCGGTTTTCCACCTGCAGCCGTTGGAGAACGCGGAAAGCTGCCGCGCCAGATCGCGCAGAATGGTCGTTTTGCCGGAGCCGGGCGCGCCCGCAATCAAAACATTCTGCATATCGCCCTCCGTGAACAGCGGCAAAAGCGGCAGCGCGCAGCCGGCCACCTCGCGCGAAACGCGCACGCAAAGCGCCGAGATATCGCGCACCGAGACGATGTTGCCCGTCTCGTCGCAGACCGCCGTCCCGACGACGCCGACCCGGTCTCCGCCGTCCGTTGTCACAAAGCCCTGCGTGATCGAGCGGATATGGGTGTGCACCGAATAGTTGCAAAGCCGGTGAAAGCTGTCGGAGAGCTGCTCCGGCGTACAGAACAGCGCCGCGTCGAGCCGCGTTGCGCTGACCGTGCCGTCGCGCTGCAGCAGCACGCTGCCGTAGGACCCGAAGAGCACCACCGGCCGGTCGGCCCGCAGCCGGATCTCGCCCGTCTGTTTCTGGAGCAGCTCGTCCGTCTCCTCCAGTACGCTGCGCAGTCCCGATTCCAGAAACGAAACCGCCCGTTCAAACGCCGCCTCCATCCGCAAGGCCCCCTTTCGCTAAAGCCTATGCTTCCGCGAACGGGCATAGAACGGGCGCGACAAATTGAATTTTCTGTTTCAAAACTGTAAAAACGCTTGAACACCTGCCAAAAATCATGTATGATATAACAGTATTGTGCGATCCTGTTCCGGAAAGAAGGGGTTTTATGAAGAAACAGCGTTTCCCGCTGCTGCACCAGAACCGTTTTGTTCTGCTCTCCTGCGGCATGGCGGCCGTCGCCATGCTGATCGTCTATTTCTGCACGCAGATGTTCCCGATCGGGGACAACTCGATTCTGCGGATGGACCTCTATCACCAGTACGGCCCGCTCTTCGCGGAATTATATGACCGGCTGTTCTCCCACGGGTCGCTGACCTATTCGTGGACGAGCGGCCTCGGCTCGTGCTTCCTCGGCAACTACTTCAACTACCTGTCGAGCCCGATCGGCGCGATCGTCGTCTTCTTCGGTCATAAGCACGTCCCCGAAGCGATCGCCGCGATGATCCTGATCAAGGCGGGGCTGTCCGCCGGGACGTTCACCTGGTACCTCAAGCGCTCCGTGCGCTCCCATTCGCTTTTGAGCGCGACGTTCGGCCTTTTGTACGCCTTCTGCGCCTATATGCTCGCGTACTACTGGAACGTCATGTGGCTCGACGCGATGGTGCTGCTGCCCGTGATCCTCTACGGCATCGAGCGGATCATCAACGAGGGCAAGATCGGCGTCTATCTCGCCGCGCTGGCGCTGTCGATGTTTTCCAACTATTACATGAGCTATATGCTCTGCATCTTCTCGGTTCTTTACTTCATCTACTACTACTTTGCGCACTACTCCTTCTCTTCCGTCATCAACCGCCGCTGGGGCGAAAAGCACAAGTCCTTCGTCTCCCGCTGCAAAAACAGCCGCCTGCTGCGCGCTGGGGTGCTCTTCGCGCTCGCGTCGCTTGCCGCGGCGGGGCTGATGGCGTGCGTGCTGATCCCGACCTACCGGATTTTGCAGAACTGCTCCGCGACCAACGGCTCCTTCCCGCAGGACGTCAAGAGCTACTTTACGATTTTCGATTTTTGCGCGAACCATTTCACCGCGCTGACAACGACGATCCGCTCGAGCGGCGACGACGTGCTGCCGAACGTCTACTGCGGCGTGCTGACGCTGATCCTCGCCCCGCTGTATTTCTTCACAAAGTCGATCTCCAAAAAAGAAAAAGCGGCGACGCTGATCCTGCTCGCCGTCCTCTACGCCTCGTTCAACCTCAACTTCCTCAACTATGTCTGGCACGGGCTGCATTTCCCGAACGATCTTCCCTACCGCTTTTCGTTCATGTATTCGTTCGTGCTGCTCGTGATCGCCTATAAGACGCTGCTGCGCCTGCACGAGTTCACGCCGCGGCAGATCGGCGTCACGGCGGTCGCGGTCGGCGCCTTCTGCGTGATCGTGCAGGATATCAAGTCGAAGAACGTCACCGACACCTCGGTCTATTTCACGCTGGCGCTGCTCGTCGTGTTCACGCTGCTGCTGACGCTGTTCAAGGACAAGCGCTTTCAGGCGGCGTCCGTCGCGCTGCTCGTTACCGTCACCGTCGCGTGCGAGGTGATCGCCTGCGACACCCAGGCCTTCCCCAACACGGTCACGCTCTCGTCCTACGAGGGAGATTACGACGAATTCCGGCTCTTGAAAGAGGAGCTGGACACGATTGAGCAGGACAACTTCTACCGCATGGAGCTGACCTATCTGCGCACGCGGATGGACAACAGCTGGTTCGGATACAACGGCGCGTCGGTCTTTTCCTCGATGGCGTACGAAAACGCCGCGAAGCTCGAAAGCCGCCTGGGCATGATGAGCAACAAGATCAACTCCTACACCTACAATCCGCAGACGCCGGTCTACAACATGATGCACGCGCTTAAATATGTGGTCAACAACACCGAGCCGAACGTGCTTTCCGCGCCGCATTACAGCGTGGTGACGACGGTCGGCAAATACGACGCCTACAAGAACAACGACTATCTCCCGCTCGGCTTCCTTGTCGATGCGGACGTTGAATTCTGGAACACCGACGACAGCGACCCGTTCACCGTGCAGGAGGACTTCTTCACCCGCGCGACGGGGCTGGAGGGCACGCTCTATAAGCGCGTCCCGATCTCCTTCGTCAACTACGCGAACGTCGACCCGTTCACCGAGGATCTCGAAAACACCCGCTTCTATTTCCATAAGAGCGACCGCAAGGCCGATTCCGACGCGAGCGCGACGTTCACGCTCGAAGCGCAGGAGGACGCGAACCTGTACCTGTTCTTCCAGGTCGACGGCGGAAGCAGCAAGAATCTGACGGTGTCGAGCTATCTCGGCACGCATGACCACAGCACGTCCCATTCCTGCATCCTCGACCTCGGCTTCCACGAAAAGGGAGAGATGGTCAACGTGACGATCCCCTTCGAGCAGGAGAGCGGCTTTGTCACGCTGGAGGTCTGCACGATGGACGAAGACCTCTTCGCCCGCGGCTACAAAAAGCTGCAAAGCGGCACGATGACGCTTGAGCAGTTCGGCGAAACGACCCTGACCGGCACCTTCACCGCGAAGAAGAGCGGCATCCTTTATACGAGCATTCCCGCGGACACCGGCTGGCTGATCGAGCTGGACGGCGAACCGCTCAAGGAAAACGACCGGCTGGCGATCGGCGACGCGCTGATCGGCGTCCGCGTCGGCAAGGGCAACCACACGCTGACGATGAAATACGAGGTGCCGGGCGGCGCCGCGGGACTTTTGATCTCCGTGCTGACGCTGGCGATTCTGCTGGTCGTCCTGCTGCTGAAACGGCTGCGGCGCGGCAAAAAGAACAGCTTCCCCGCCTTCCCGCACCAGAGCCGCCGCGTCTTCGTCGGCCAGATCTATCCCGCACAGCAGACGAAGGTCCGCCTGCCGCAGCCGGAACCCGCGCCCGCGCCCGACGCGCCGCATACGCCAAAGCGCGAGGTGTTCTCCCCGCCGGAAACGGACAACGCGCCGAAGCGTGAGGTGTTCGCGCCGCCGGAACCGGCAGCGGAAACGAACCCCGAAGCATAACGAAAACGCCCCGCGAAGGGGCGTTTTTTGATTGACATTTCAGCGTGATCCGGGATCGTTTTTCTTTGCGGTTCGGCAGGAAGCAATCAGCAGAATACGGATGGTAGCACAGGTCTTTTCTATTGCCTTATAGGTGCTTTCGTCAATGTATTCCGACTTGAACAGCATTTCAAGCCATTTGCTTGTCTCGTTCGCTTCTTTCAGGGCAATCTCCAGCTTGGAAATAAAATCGGCGCGGCTCTGTCCGTACTTGCTTTCGGCAATGTTGGCACAAACACTGGTTGCGCTTCGGCTGATTTGTTTTGAAATCACGGTTTCATGCTTCTGTTTAAGTTCCTTTACAAGTTTCAATACGTCAACAGACAGCTGCATGGACAGTTCGGAAAGCTTATCCTCTTTCATTACCATCACCTCATTAAATAGAATCATATCACATCGTCGCTCAAAAAGCAATATCGTTTGCGGCGCAAGCCGCAACATCATTTGTGCGCAGCACAACATCGTTTTGTGTCCGCAGCAGAAACGATGTTTTCGCTGCCGCGAAAAATGATGTTTTCGCTGCCGCGAAAAATGATGTTTTCGCTACCGCGAAAAACGATGTCGACCGCAAGCGGTCGAACGATGTTGTGTCCTGCGGACACAAACACAAAAACACGCTTTTGTCTGTGACAAAAGCGTGTTTTTGATGTGCAAGAGCGCGCAAAAGGACACCAATCCATAGAAAGAACGCCTAAAAGCTACACCAGCGAGTTGGGTAACAGCGATTACACTCCCAAAACATAGAAGCCGTTAAAAGCCCTTGCCTTGGTCAGCCAATCTACAAGAACTTCGTAATCCGAAGGCTTTTTGTCGAGTATCCTTCCCAACAAGAACTCTATCTGTTCCGGTGCATAATAATTGATTCCAAATAGATCTACCGGACCTGTTCTCAAATTGTTATATGTTCCGCAGTTGAAAACAGGGCTGTAATTCTGATAGAACAAATCAATATCATCAACATGAATGTATAGCGAGTCGTCTTTCCAATGGGTAATTGCTCGAACGCTGACAATCTTTTTTATTCTCGTCCCTGAAGGAAGATTACAGAACTGCAGTTCAATAAACGCCGAACCGCCATAAGCTCTTCTTTCCTCTTTAGAGGAAAATCGGTGGAAGATTATGAGAATCACTCCTTTCTTGGGAGAGTTTAGCTTACTTAAGTTATAACAGATAAAGATTATTAGTTCAATCCGGTTACAAAGAAAACCTCTCTTGCCCCGGTAGACAAAAGAGGTTTCTTTGATGTGTAAGAGCGTACAAACGTACATTTTTCGAGGTAAGAACACACAAACGTAACGTCTGTCGCTGCCTCGGCAAACCGGAATTTATAAGTATCTGTCGACATATTTCATGCGGGCTTCTGCTGTCCACTTGCGGATGAACTCAGTTTTAGCATTGGTATAGGCATCTCTGTTATGCTCATATCTCTTCCATAATTCAAGCTTCAATGCTTCATATTCCTCTGCAATATGAGGATGCTCATTCAGATAGTCTCGGAAATAAAGCTCGTCATTATCTCCTGTGTATCTAAGATGAATGTGATAAACCTTATCCGCAAAGCCCTCTTTTGTATATCCCTTATTTAATGAAATCCGTCTTTTTTCATCGGACATTCTGATAAATCCATTCTGCTCTAAAATGTGAGCGACTTCTTCCATGTCGGCTTTTTCAGATATCTCAACCATCACGTCAACAATGTTCTTGGCCCATATGCCCTGTATCGCCGTACTTCCAATATGACTGATTCTTTGAACGGGATACCCTGTCAAAAGGTCAGCAATCGCGGTCTCTATCTCCTTGTAGTATTCGTTCCATCGATCATCGTGCTGAACAAGGAAGATGGGAAATAACTCCCACAATTCCTCCAACGTCATTTCCGACAGTTCTTTTTCCATCATCAAGTCCTCTGCAAATCCCGATTTGTCGATCTCTTTATTCTTTTTCTATTATACGCGAATACTGTGT
>CAMZEG010000024.1 GCA_947305635.1 uncultured Clostridia bacterium | reverse complement strand
GGGCAAACGAAAGCTGCGTGACATAAAAATATAAAAGAAACAACAAAAAACAGCAACACCTGAGGCCGGTTTTTCTGTGCCTCTATATTGTGTTGCTGGCTTCTTCACAAAGATCATCCACTGGGTCAAAGCCCTCTTCGGACAAAGAGCACATGAGGAAATGATCGACTGAATCAGATACCTATATTAATTCAAACCAAGAATAACCGTAACCAATAGGAGTGCTATTTTGGGCTTGATAAAACAGGGGCACGTTGCAAAATGAAGAAAGCAACGTGCCTTGGTTTGGAAGGGATGCGGGACGATGAAAAAGATTCTGGTTGCCGGCGCGGGCCACGGCGGGCTTGTCGCTGCGATTCATCTGGCAAGGCGCGGCCATGACGTCACGGTCGTGGAAAAAAACGCACGCGCAGCCATGGGGCACGACTGGCACGACTGGCTGGAATACTCGGCGTTTGACGGCGCAGGCATTGCTCGACCGCCGGAGGATCTTTGTCTGAAAGCGGTGATGCAGGGGTTTTTGAACCCGAGCGGAACGGTGGAGCTGCGCCACGGCTACAACGATAAGGCTGTCATCATGGATCGAAAAGAACTGGTCGCATACCTTCTGCAGCTGGCAGAGGACGCCGGCGTGCACCTGCTGTTTGAAACGACGATCCTTGCGCCGTTGCTCGAAGGCGCAGCCGTCAAAGGGCTGGTCGTTCAGTCAAGCGACGCGCTCACCCGGCTGGAGTGCGACCTGCTGATCGACAGCGCCGGCATGCGCTCTCCTGTGCGCTCAACGCTGCCCGCCATTTTCGGCATTGACAATATGATTGACAAGCGCAGCGTGTTTCACGTCTGGCGCGCCTATTATGAAAACCTGGACGGAAGCATCAACGATCCGCCCTATACCATCCATCTGTTTCATAGAAACCGCCCCGGCATCGACTGGGTCATCACCGACAAGGATTATGTTGATATCCTTGTTGGAAAATTCAGCCTCGCCGGCGACCTGACACAGGCGGACGTTGAAGACGCGCTGCAAGCGTTTCGCAAGCAGCGCCCGTACATCGGTGAAGCCATTGTGCGTGGCGGCAGCTTTGAAGAAATCCCGATTTCGCGGATGCTGCCCCTGCTCGTCGCCGACGGTTACGCTGCCATCGGAGACTGCGCCGGCATGACGGTACCGCTCAACGGCAGCGGGATCATTTTGAGCATGAACGCCGGAAAAATCCTCGCGGACGTTGTCGACGCCATCGACGGCCCCTGCACTAAGGCCGCGCTCTGGCCGTATGAATACGAATACTTCATGAAGCACGGCAAAGGCCTCGTCATGATCGACATCATCAAAACGCTGTTCACTTATGTCAAGGGCGAGGACATTGACTATCTCACAGAAAAAAAGATCCTCACCTCCGACCAGCTCGGCGTTGCCGGCGGCGGTTCGATGAACGTTTCTGCCCGGTATATCCTGAATCTCATCGTGGCGGGGATTCCGTTGCTGAAGCTGGTGCCGCCCGCAGTGCGCTGCTTCAAGACGCTGCCGCTCGTGTCGCGCGTGTGCGAGAGTATGCCGAAGACCTACGATGAAGAACGTGTGCGACGTTGGACCAAGCGCTACCGCGCGCTGTGACTACTTGACTATAACACAATCACCCTGCAGACGTCGAGAGAGACAGACAGAACTGAAGTGAGTAAAGACAGATGATGAATGAAAAGAAAAAAACAATCCTCATGTCTATTTAGGATAATATCCATCTCGTACACGATTACCCCATCTTGCACACGATTTTAAAGCAGAAAAAGAATTCTCAAAGACCAAAAACGAAGGAAACCCTCGGCAGAGTGCTCCGCCGAGGGTATCTCTTTGTCTGTTGTCGTGTGCGAGAAGTCGTGAAGTTCTTTGCCGTCAGGGCTTCTTTGATTGGGTGGGGCGCAAAAAAGAAGAACGCCGATTGTATCAAAACCAGCGTTCTTCTATGGTCGGAGTGAGGTGACTCGAACACCCGGCATCTTGCTCCCAAAGCAAGCGCGCTACCAACTGCGCTACACCCCGATACTAAGTTGTCCCGTTTTTCAAAAGATACACAGCAAAAACATGCTTGTTTTGCTCGCCCTCTTGCGGTGCCCGAAATCGTTTTCGGCTTGGAGCGCCGAACGATTTCGACCGCTGCGCCAACAACGCCTCGCTGCATCCGCCACCGGCGGCGCTTCGGCGTTGTTGCCCAAACCGCGCGCGCTACCAACTGCGCTACACCCCGATCTGTGTTGCTGCGCAACATGATATATTTGCTGCGCAAATATGATATAGCTTCGCTATGATATATGCACTGCGTGCATATGAAATATGCTGCGCATATGGTGGGGCGCCGCCTTACGGCGATGCGCCGAATGTCCTCCCGCAACGCCAAATAGTATACCCCAAACGCAGCGGCTTGTCAACTGCAAACTGCACACTGCACACTCTACGCGAGCTTCCCGTCTTCCCGCAGCATTGCCTCCACGATCTGCGCCGCGTCGAAAACCAGCTTTGCGCACGGGCGGGTCGCGTAAAACTGCGCGTCGCGGTCGCTCGCCTTTGCGCTCTCCTGCTCGTCCTTCTTCTTTTGCAGCAGCTCGCGGCAGACGATCGCGCCGTGCTGCTCCTTAAACGAGTCGGCGAACTGCCGCACCTTCGCGTAGGCGGCCGTCTTGTCGCGGGCGTCGTCGCCGCCGTAAAGCGCGCCGAGCACCATCGCCGCGCCGCTCACAGCGCCGCACACTTCGCGCAGCCGTCCCACGCCGCCGCCGAGGCCCATCGCGAGACGCAGCGCCTGCGCTTTCTCCAGCCCCAAAAGGGGAGAGAACGCGGCAAACACGGCCTGCGAGCAGTTGCAGCCCTCCATGAATAGATCGCGCGCGGAATCGGCGTATGACATACGGTTCACTCCTTCGGTTCTTCGCTGTTCTCTTCGTCCTCGCGGCACTGTTCCCAGGTTTCCGCGTCGTTCGGGAAGCCGTTTTCGTCAAAGTTTTGTTTAAGGGCGCGCTCAACGGGGACCAATGTCACGAGCATCGCGGCCGCCTGTACGGCGCACAGGACGCCCATCGCGCTCCCGAGCGCGTCTTTGTTGATTATCAGCACCGCGAACATCCCGAAGAAGCTCACGGTCAGCAGCGCCCAGCCCAGCGGGCGCCAGACCCGCCCGAGCATCCGGTGGGCGAAGACCCACGTTTCGCGGCTGCGCATCGAGCGCGCGGTGCGGTAGCCGCTTTTCATCGTCTTCGGCACGCGGTTCTTGTAGTAATACCCGGCGGCGAGGACCGTCACCGGGATGACCTGCGCCGAAAGAAACGAGAGGATCCATTCCAGCATGGCAGACTCCTTTGTGGTTCGTGTGTTGTCAGACGCCCTGCCGCAGCCGGTCGATCAGCGCCTGCGGCGTGTTTTCCGCAAGGTCGATCGTCTGCGACGGCAGCAGGATGTTATCGAGATAATGCGCGTCGGAATCGCGCAAAAGCAGCTTATTCTTGAGCGCGGGGTACGTTTCGCGAAAGTGCGCCTCGTCCGCCTGCATCGTCAGCTCGAACGCGGCGACCTGTAAATCTTCGCTGAAATCGCCGAGCGCGGAGAGGATGCTGTAGGAATGGCGGTCGATATGCGCCGGGAAGCACGCCCCGCCGTACCGCACGACAAGATCGGGCACTTCGTCAACGCTGAAAAAGCTTGCCGTGTTGAGCAGCAGCGGCTCTTCATCCAGTACCGTGTCGGCGTCGTCCATCACGCGCTGTTCGCCGAAGATCTCCGGCCTGTTTTTGACCGGCGGGATGTTCTCTTTCACCAGCGCGCCGAAGGCCTCCGCCTTGTCCGCGTCGGGGAACAGGCAGATCACGTGGATCTCTTCGCTCGTGCAAAGCTCCATCCCCGGCACCACGGTGATCCCCGCGGCCTTGCCGGCTTTCATCGCGGCGCGGCAGTTGCGGCAACTGTTGTGGTCGGTCAGCGCGATCAGATCGTAGCCGAACACCTTCATCGTGTTGACGAGATTGAACGGCGTCATCTCGTTGTCGCCGCAGGGGGACAGGCACGAATGCAGGTGCAGATCGTAATACAACTTCACGTTACAGCCTCTCGGAAAGCGCCACGGCGGCCTGATAGGCGTTCAATTCCGTGGTCAGGATGGTGACGCCCTGCTGTGCGGCGCGCGCTTTCGCGTCTTCGTCCAGCGCGGCGTGCTCGGTCAGCACGATACACGCGCAGTCGGTCAGCACCGCCACGGCCACCGCGTTGATGTTGCCCATCACGGTCAGCCAGCAGTCGCCGTCCTGCGCCTTGCTCATGACCCACGAAAGCAGATCGCCGCAATAGCAGCCGGTGACCTCTTTCGTCAGATCGCCTTCGGTCAAAATCGTCCATCCGAGTTCCTCAACTAAGGTCTGTACGGTCATGGCGTTACTCCTTCGGTTCGTTTTTGTCGTCCTGATGCTGCAGGAACGCGCGTTCAAAGTCGTGGGCGTAATCGTCCGTCGAATGCGTGTGGGTGCGGACGTCGGCGCGGAACGGCGCCGGAATCCAGCCTTCATCTCCCTTGCTGCGCAGCGCGGAAAAGACGCAGTCGCTCTTTTCGGCGTAGCCGCGGACGATATCGTCCGCCAGCGCGCGGCATGAGGGCGCGCCGCAGATCCCGCAGTCGAGGCCGGGCAGCGACTGTTCGATCTCCTTGAGTTCGGTCATCAGCCGCATCGCCTTGAGCACGTTGTCCGCGAGCTTCATCGCGGGGGAGGGCAGCAGTTCCTTGGTCCAGCCCGCGGCATCCAGGTTGAACGAAGGGGGCAGGCTGTTGCACGACACGGGCATGAACTTGCGCAATCTCTGAATCCGCGCCTTGGCGACGTAGGGGTTTTCGACGGTCAATACGCCGCCGACGCAGCCGCCGGTGCAGCAGTTGAGCTCGATGAAATCGAGGTCGTTGAGCTTTTCGTCCTCGAGCTCCTCGAGCACGTTGATGATGTTTTCGATCCCGTCCGCGGCGAGATAGCGCTCCTTGAGCAGACCCGCGGCCTCACCGCCGCTGCTTGCCCAGCCGACGCCGATGATGCCCGAATCGTTCAGCGGTTCCACTTCCTCCGGCCGGAGTTTATCCATCGTCTGGACCAGCACGGGGTAGATGTCCTTCATCGCGAACGCGCCGTTGATCGGCTGTTCCTCATAGCAAAGGGGATTTTTGATCGCGGTTTGCTTCGCGGGGCAGGGGGAGATAAAGAAAACACCGATGTCCGCGTCGGGCAGGCCGGTCTTCTGCTTCGCCTGCTCGCGCGCGAGCCGCGCCGTAAAGTCCATCGGCGTCAGCAGCGGCAGAATGTTGCCGATCAGGTTCGGGAACCGCGTGCGGATCAGCCGCAGCACCGCCGGACACGCCGACGAGATCACGGGCTTTTTGAGTACGCCGCTTTCGAGCATCTTGCGCGTGGCGTCGCTGATGAACTCCGCGCCCTTCGAGACTTCGACGACGGCGTCGAAGCCCATCTTCCGAAGGCCGGTCAGCACATAGTCCACGTTGTCGAGGTTGTTGAACTGGCCGTAAAGAGACGGCGCGGGCAGCGCGACGCGGTACTTATACTTGAGAAGCTCGTTGAAATGGTCGGTCGTCGCGTACTTCGCATGGTGCGGACAGACGCGGATGCACTCGCCGCAGTCGATGCAGCGGTCGGAGATGATATACGCCTTTTTGCCCCGCACGCGGATCGCCTGTGTAGGGCAGCGTTTGATACAGTTGGTGCAGCCCTGGCACTTTTCGTCGTCCAGCCGCACGGAGTGGTAGATGTTTTCCATGTTGAATCACCTTTGGGGAAGGGAATGAGGGATTAAGGGATTAAGGGATTAAGGGACTAAGGGACTAAGGGACTAAGAGATTAAGGGATTAAGGGATTGAAGAAGTAAGAAGGAAGAATCAAGAATTGAAAATGGAGAATGAGGGCGGGAACAGCGTCGCGGCAAGCCGGCAGCACCGCAGGTGCTGCTTGAAGGGGCGCACCTTGCCGCTGCGCATCTCTCGTCCGCGTGCTGACGACTGTTCTGTGCACTGCGCACTGCGCACTGTGCACTCATTTCATATAAACAGTCAGATACAGCGTCGTGCCGACGCCGAGCTCCGTTTCCAGCTTAAATTCGTCGGAATACTTCTTGATGTTCGGCAGACCCATGCCCGCGCCGAAGCCGAGACAGCGGATGTTGTCCGGGGCGGTGGAATAGCCCTCTTTCATCGCGAGCTCCACGTTCTCGATCCCGGGGCCGTGGTCGGCAAGCACCATCCGGATCGCGTCTTCCGTGATCTCGACGTCGATTTCTCCGCCGCCGGCGTGGATGACCATGTTGATCTCGCCCTCATACATCGCCACGGCGACGTTGCGCGTGGTGGCGGGGGAGACGCCGAGCTGCTTGAGCGTCCGCTTGACGTCGCCGGAAGCGGCGCCTGCGCGGGTGAAATCGTCGGCGGAAACGTCATAATGCAGTTTGATCGACTCCATTATTTGCCGCTGCCTCCTCTCAGGCCGGCTTCATAGAGCTTTCCGCAGGCGGTGAACATTTCCAGATTGGTGCAGAGCATGACCATGTCGCGGTCCTCCGCCAGTTCGATCATGTCGAGACGGGGGCGCTTGCCGCGGACAAAGACGATGCAGTGCATATCCATCATCTCCGCCGTGCGGACGACCTGCGGGTTCACAAGGCCGGTCAGCAGCACGGCCTGCTCCTTGACAAAGGCGAGCACGTCGCTCATCATGTCGCTGCCGCACGCGGTGTGCAGCTCCTGCTCGAGCAGATCGTCGCGGCACATGATCTCCGCGTCCAGGATGTCGATAATGTCTTTGATTTTCATATTGCTCTCTTCCTCCCTGTTTGAGCAAAACAGCGAACAATTTGATGTTCGCTGTCCGTCTTTTTGTGGTGTTACAGAACGAAGTCCGCGTTTTTGATCTCGCGCTCGATGATGTCGGCCGCGAGGTTCCAGACCGTTTTGCCGGCTTCGATGAAGCCCTCGTTGCTTTTGACGCCGCAAAGCATCGCGAACGCTTCGCCGATGCGCTGCGAGACGTCGCCGCCCTTTTTCACGGCGAGGTAGTAGAACGTGAACGCCGCGCCGTCGCTGATGTTCTTGTGGAACGCCGGGGCGTTCGCGCGCAGCGCGTCGTGCAGCGAATTGATCGCGGTTGTCGCAAGCGCGTTCTGCGGAATCTCCAGCTGCAAGAGCGCCTCCGCCTCGAAGACGAGCAGCACCTTGATCTGATAGAGGATATCCTGCGAAAGATATTTTTGCGGCAGCACGTCGCGCAGATTGACCTGCAGCCCGTCGGAATCGAACGAGGGCGTCAGCGTGGCGAGCCGGTTGCCGAGCGCGTGCGCCTTTTGCAGATTGCCGTTGGCGCGGTTCTGGTTGATCGCCTCAAAGTCGGACGAGAGGTTGACCTGTACGCCGAGGCGCTGCGCCTTGCTCATATAGATTTTGACGTCGTTGTCGGGCATAGCGTCGCCCTCCTTCATTCTCTTATTTTGCCGCGGCCATCGCTTCGAGCTTCTTTTGCTTGCGGCGCTGCCGGGCCTTGTAGCTTGCAAGCGCGGCGACGGCCTCCTCGTCGGGCCCGTAATCGCCCAGGCGGATCGGTTCGGCGTTGTAGGCGCCGTGGAAATCGGTGCCGCCGGTCATGACCAGCTTGTGCTTTTTGGCAATTTTCTTGAGCAGCTCCTGCTGTTCGGGGGTGTTGCGGGGGTGCCAGACCTCGACGCCGTCGAGTCCGAGTTCGATCAGCTCATCCAAAAGATCGAAGTTGTCGAACTGACCCGGGTGCGCCAGAACGGCGATGCCGCCCGCGGCATGGATCTCTTCGAGCGTCTCCTGCGGCGTCGGGTAGATCGTCGGGATCAGCACGCCCTCCGGCGCGGGGGTCCCGAAGAGTTTGTCGTACAGCTCGCCGTAGATCGTCGTGGTGTAGCCCGCTTCCATCAGCGCGCGCATGATGTGCTGCTTATAGAGGTTCGTCGAGCCGCTCGCGCATTTGACGATAAAGTCCGGCGTGATCGGGAACCGCTGGGCGACCTTGAGCGCCATCAGACGGTTGTTGTTTTTCCGCAGCACGGAGTTGCGCCGGCAAAGGCCCTCGAGCCGTTCCGGCTTGTCCGGATAGTAGCAAAGCAGATGCGCCTTCTTGCCGCGCTTCTGGTCGGTGCACGAAAGCTCCACCGCCGGGATGACGGTGATGCCGTAGCGCTCGCCGATCACCTTGGCGCGGACGGTGCCGGCCAGACAGTCGTGGTCCGTGATGGCAAGCGTCGTCAGCCCGCTGCGCTTCGCAAGCACAAGCAGGTCGTCGATGCCCATTGCGCCGTCGGATAGTTTCGTGTGGCAATGTAGATCCGCTGTCACGTCTTCTTCCTCTCTTTCCAATACCCCGCCGCTTTTTGTCATTTTTTTCTGAAAAAAGGGCAAATCTTCTCTATAATAAAATTACTTTACCATTATACATGGCTTCCCGCGCTTTTGCAAGCGTTTCTTTAAAATTCCTAATCTATTTTTCAAAAAATGAACGAAAAACACGTTCTTCGGGGTCTTTTTCCCCTTCGACCCAAAATTTTTTCGGCAAAGTCTTTTCATTCTCTCTCTTTTATGTTATACTATATCAGTTAATCTGTACGGAAAGGATGATCTCATGGGCAGAACAATCGCGATCGTCAACCAGAAGGGCGGCGTGGGCAAAACCACGAGCGCGGTCAATCTGGCTGCCTGCGTGGGCGCGCACGGCTTTCGCGTGCTGCTTTGCGATATCGATCCGCAGGGCAACGCCACAAGCGGCCTCGGCGTCAACAAGCGCGACGTGAAAAAGTCGACCTACGACATGCTGATCGGCGAAGCGTCGGCCGAAGAGATCCGGCTTTCCACCGACTTTGCGGGACTCGATCTGCTGCCGGCGAATATCAACCTCGCGGGCGCGGAGTTGGAGATCTCGATGCTCGACAACCGCGAAACGCGGCTGCGCCGGGCGCTCGCCCCGCTCAAGGCGGACTATGACTTCATCTTTCTGGACTGCCCGCCGTCGCTGGGCCTCATCACGCTCAACGCGCTGTGCGCCGTCGACACGGTCCTCGTCCCGATCCAGTGCGAATACTACGCGCTCGAGGGACTTTCCCAGCTGATGGGGACGATCCGCCAGATCAAGCGCCGCTACAACCCGCTGCTCGAATTGGAGGGCGTGCTTTTGACGATGTACGACGGGCGGCTGAACCTGACCCAGCAGGTGGTTTCGGAGGTCAAACGCTTTTTCCCGCAAAAGGTCTACGCGTCGGTGATCCCGCGCAACGTGCGATTGTCCGAAGCGCCGTCGTTCGGCCAGCCGGTGTGGTACTACGACAAGTCCTCGCGCGGCGCGCAGGCGTATGACGCGCTGGCGCAGGAGTTTTTGAAGAAGAACGGGAAGTAAGCAGAGCTTAATTCGGAATTCGGAATTAAGGGGCGCGGGTTGCCGGGGGACAACCTCTGCACAAAGTGCAGAAGCGCCGACCGAGCCGGCGGGCGAGATTCGCCGTCTGCGGCGATGCGCCAAAACAAGGAAAAAACAAATTCGTTGGGCGGTTTCAACGTTTGATTGAATGAAATGGTTCAGCGGATACAATTGCAGCTTTGCCGCTGTGTCGGCATTACTTTCGCGGTGAACCGAATTGGATGGAAACTGCGTTCCCCGCGACCACAATTCCGAATTCCGCATTCCGAATTCCGAATTAGAAATCGAGAGGTGATTTTCTTGGCACCCACAAAAAAGAAAAACGGACTCGGCAAGGGTCTCGACGCGCTGTTTTTCGACAACGCGATCGACGAGAGCACGGCCGGCAGCGTCAGGCTCGGCATCAACGAGATTGAGCCGAACCGCGCCCAGCCGCGCAAGACCTTTGACGAGCAGGCGCTCTCGGAGCTGGCGCAGAGCATTGCCGAGCACGGCGTGCTGCAGCCTCTGCTGGTGCGCCCGATGACCGACGGCAGCTACCAGCTGATCGCCGGCGAACGCCGCTGGCGCGCGAGCCGGATGGCGGGTCTTACCGAAGTGCCCGTCGTGATCCGCGAAATGAGCGACAGCGAGGCGATGGAACTCGCGCTGGTGGAAAACCTGCAGCGCGAAGACCTGAACCCGATTGAAGAGGCCCGCGGCTACCAGCTTTTGATGGAGACCTACGCGCTCACGCAGGAGCAGGCGGCAAAACGGGTCGGCAAATCCCGTCCCGCCGTGGCGAACGCCATGCGCCTTTTGCTGCTGCCGGAAAGCGTTTTGCAAATGGTCGAGAGCGGAGACATCTCCGCCGGCCACGCCCGCGCGCTGCTTGGGCTGCCGCAAAGCGACATGATCGAGCCGCTCGCCCGGCAGGTGGCGCAAAAGGGGCTTTCCGTCCGCGAAACCGAGCGGCTGGTGAAGCTCGCATCGCAGGACAAGCCCAAGCGCGAAAAGCGCGTCAAAAAGCGCGACACCTTCTATGACGAAGCGGAGCTCGCGTTCAGCGAGGCGCTCGGCCGCACCGCGAAGGTGTTCCTCTCCTCCGGCGGCAAAGGAACCGTCGAAATCGAGTTCTTCGGCAAAGAGGATCTCGGCAAGCTCTTGCAGCTGTTTGATAAATAACGATACAAGGAGATCGATTCACTATGTTAGACATCCGACTGATCCGCGAGGACCCCGACCGCGTCAAGCGCGCGATGAAAACGCGCAACAAGGACATGGACGCCGTTGTGGACGAGATTATCGCCATCGACCAGAAGCGCCGTGAGCTGGCAAGCAAGCGCGACGGGCTGAAAGCGGAACAGAACAACGCGAGCAAGCTGATCCCGCAGATCAAAAAGAGCGGCGGCGACATCAGCGAGATCATGCAGAAAATGAACAAGGTCAAGGAAGCGATCAAGGCCGACGAGGACGAACTGAACGCGCTTGAAGCGAAACAGCGCGCCCTTCTGCTGGAGATCCCGAACATCCCGAGCGACACCACGCCGGTCGGCAAGGACGACAGCGAAAACGTCGAGATCCGCCGCTGGGGCGAGCCGAGATCGTTCGACTTCGACGCGAAGGCCCACTGGGACATCGGCGCCGACCTCGGCATCCTCGACCCGGAGACCGCCGCGAAAGTCACCGGCGCGCGCTTCCATTTCTATAAAGGCCTCGGCGCCCGGCTCGAGCGGTCTGTCATCAACTTCTTCCTCAACACGCACACCGCGCACGGCTATACCGAAGTGTTCCCGCCGTTCATGGTCAACCGCGCCTCGATGACGGGCACGGGTCAGCTGCCGAAGTTCGAAGAGGACGCGTTCAAGCTGACGAACGACTACTTCCTGATCCCGACCGCCGAGGTGCCCGTGACCAACATGCACCGCGACGAGATCCTTGACGGCAGCAAATTGCCGCTTTGCTATTGCGCCTACTCCGCGTGCTTCCGCGCCGAAGCGGGTTCTGCCGGCCGCGACACCCGCGGCCTGATCCGCCAGCACCAGTTCAACAAGGTGGAGCTGGTGAAGTTCACGAAGCCCGAAGAGAGCTACCAAGAACTCGAAAAGCTGACGAACGACGCCGAGCGCGTCCTGCAGCTGCTTGGTCTGCCGTACCGCGTGATGGCGCTGTCCACCGGCGACATCGGCTTCTCCTCCGCGAAGACCTACGACCTCGAGGTCTGGATGCCGTCCTACGGCCGCTATGTGGAGATCTCCTCCTGCTCCGATTTTGAGGACTTCCAGGCGCGCCGCGCGTCGATCCGCTACAAGGACGACGCAAAGGACAAGGCGAAGCTGGTCCACACCCTCAACGGTTCCGGCGTCGCGATCGGCCGCACGGTCGCCGCGATCCTCGAGAACTACCAGAACGCCGACGGCAGCGTGACGGTGCCGGAAGTGCTGCGCGACTTTATGGGCGTGGATGTCATCCGCTGAGTCGAGGCGACAGTGGCTAGTGGCTAGTGCCTAGTGCCTAGTGACTGGTAATATGAATCGGAGACGAATCATGATAAAAAACTTTAAAGAATTGATTGTTTGGCAAAAGGCAATGGATTTGGCGGCGGGTGTGTATACGCTGACAAAGTATCTGCCGAAGGAAGAAACCTATGGGCTTTCCGATCAGATGCGCAGAGCCGCTGTTTCCATCCCGTCAAACATTGCCGAGGGACAGGCGCGGCAATCTTCCAAAGAATTCCTGCAATTTCTTTGTATTGCCCGCGGTTCCAGAGCAGAACTGGAAACACAATTGCTATTGGCAAAAAGGCTCGGCTATTTTGAGCGTGTTCCGCAGCAACGAATTGATTTGGTCTTTCAGCTTTCCGATGAGGTCAGCAGAATGCTTTATACTCTCACCACCAAGATTTCGGTTGCAGAATTCCCCACTAGCCACTAGGCACTAGCCACTAGCCACTCATAAACGAAAGGACCGTGATTTCATATGTACAGTGACCTCTTCGACGTGATCGGATATCTCAAAAACGCCGACCCCGAAATCGGCGACGCCATGGCGCTGGAGCTGAACCGCCAGCGGCACAAGCTGGAACTGATCGCTTCCGAAAATATCGTTTCCCCCGCCGTGATGGCGGCGATGGGCAGCGTGCTCACCAATAAATACGCCGAGGGCTACCCCGGCAAGCGCTACTACGGCGGCTGCGAATATGTCGATATCGTGGAGACCCTCGCGATCGAACGCGCCAAGCAGCTCTTTGGCGCCGAGTTTGCCAACGTGCAGGCGCACTCCGGCTCGCAGGCGAACCTTGCGGCTTACGCCGCCGTGCTGCAGCCGGGAGACACCGTGCTCGGCATGTCGCTCGCCGAAGGCGGCCACCTGACCCACGGCGCCAAGGTCAACGCCAGCGGCAAGACCTACAACTTCGTGCCCTACGGCGTGGGCGCCGACGGCTTCCTCGACTACGACGCGATCCGCGCCAGCGCAAAGAAAGAGCGCCCGAAGCTGATCGTGGCGGGCGCCTCCGCCTATCCCAGAGAGATCGACTTCAAACGGCTGCGCGACATCGCGGATGAAGTCGGCGCGCTGTTCATGGTCGACATGGCACATATCGCCGGTCTCGTCGTCGCGGGCGTGCACATGAACCCCGTGCCCTACGCCGATATCGTCACCACGACGACTCATAAGACGCTGCGCGGTCCGCGCGGCGGGTTGATCCTTTCGAAAGCCGAGTACGGCCCCGCGATCAACAAAGCGATCTTCCCGGGCAACCAGGGCGGCCCGCTGATGCATATCATCGCCGCGAAAGCCGTCTGCTTCGGCGAAGCGCTCAAGCCGTCGTTCAAGGCCTACGGCGAACAGATCGTCAAAAACAGCAAGGCGCTCGCGAACGGCCTTGTCAGCCGCGGGATCGACCTCGTCTCCGGCGGCACGGACAACCATCTGAGCCTGCTGGATCTCCGGTCGGTCGGCCTGACCGGCAAGGAGCTGGAACGCCGGCTGGACGAAGTGGAGATCACGACGAACAAGAACGCGATCCCGAACGACCCGGAAAAGCCGTTCGTCACCTCCGGCTTGCGGCTCGGCACCGCGGCGGTCACCACCCGCGGCATGAACGAAGCCGACATGGACAAGATCGCGTCGCTGATCGCCCTTGCCGCGACCGACTTCGACGCGCAGAAAGCGTACATCCGAAACGAAGTCGACGCCCTGTGCGCCGCGTATCCCTTGTATGAATAAAAAAAGAGCCGCCTGCGGGCGGCCTTTTTTTATTCAGTGCACAGTGCACAGTGCGCAATGCACCGTGCACAGTAAAAAGAGCGCCCTGCGGGGCGCTTTTTTGCTAATGACTAACGACTAAAGACGAAAGATTTAAGACTAGATTTCAAGCGCGCGTCTCAGCTCCTCTTCGTTCGCTTTCACCGCGCCCTGCATGATGCCGCCGCGTCCGCCGCCGCGCGCGCCGCATTGGCGCAGCGCCGCCATCACCGGCTGCAGGTCCGCGCCGGTCTTCGTCAGCAGCACGAACTGCTTTTCATCGCCGGCGCTGCAGACGAACGCGAAGCGGTTCGCTTTTTCCGCGAGCCGGTCGGCGTAATCGCGCAGCGTTTCCGTGTCGGCGTCGAGCGCCGCGAACTGGATATCGCGCACGGGGGCGGCGTCGGACTGCTGCTGCAAGAGCTGCCGCTTGAGTCCGATGTGTTCATACAGCAGCGCGGCGTGCTCGTCCTTGAGCTTTTGAACGGCGTCGGCCGTCTCGGTCTGCTTGACGGAAAGGAGATTGCTTACCCGTTTGTTTTGGCCCAGCTTTGCGCGGGCGTCGAGCAGCGCGCGCTTGCCGCAGAGGATCCAGAGGCGGGTGCCGCCTTTGTTTTTTTCGCTTTTGAGGATGCGCAGCGCGCCGACTTCGCCCGTGGTGTTCGCGTGCGGGGCGCAGCAGGCGCACAGATCGACGCCTTCGATCTCGACAAGGCGCAGCGGCCCTTCCACTTCCTTTTTGCTGCGGTAGGAGAGGTGGGATTTTTCTTCCTCCGTGGGGAAAAAGACGCGGATCGGACGGTTCTCCCAGATGATTTCGTTGACAAGGTCTTCCACTTTACAGATATCGTTTTCCGTCAGAATCCCGTCAAAATCGACCGTCACTTCCTGTTCCGAAAGGTGAAATCCGATATTTGTGTAGCCGAAGCGGCCGCAGACGACGCCGGAGAGAATATGCTCGCCGGAATGCTGCTGGAGATCGGAAAAACGCTTGTCGCGGTCGATTTCGGCGTGCAAACGGGTGCCCGGGGCTAACTTTTGCACAGTTTCCGCGCAGTTTTGCACAAGATGCAGGAGGCCTTCCGGGCGCATTTCCACATTTTCCACAATGCAGCGCCAGGGGGCGTCGGCGGTGTCGGAGGGGGTATACCCCGCCGGAACGAGGGTGCCGCGGTCGCCGGACTGTCCGCCGCCCGCCGGAAAGAAGGCGCTGCGGTCCAGTTCGACCCCAAGGGTGCTTTCATCCAACGTGTAAAGGTTTAGAACTTCACAGTCAAAGGACAGCGGTTGAAACCGCAGCGGGTCCATGGAAACGGTCATGCTATCATCTCCCTGAAAAAAAGGCTGCCCGAAGCAGCCTTAAGGTTTGTTGGTTCAGATGCCCAGCGAGCTTTTCACGCCGGAAAACAGCATCTGCAGCGACAGCTTGCGCAACAGCTTTGCGAAGAAGTTGTAGATCTCGTTGAAGAAGCGGGTGAAGCCGGTCAGCACGTTGGCGGAAACGTTCTCCGCGGTCGGCGCGTGCTTGACCAGGCAGTTGGAGATCACCGTCTTGACGCCGGCGTTGTACATGCTCTCGGCGCGGAAGAGGGAATCGACGTCGAACGGATACAGCTCATATTTGCTGTCCATGATCCGGGCCATCAGCGTCGCGCCCGGCAGGACCGTCGAGGTCGCGAGACCGACGCAGCCGTTGTTCTTCGCCGCCTCGAGGCTCAAAAGGGTGATTGCCGGGGTCGCGTTATAGACCGCGCGGCCGCCGTTGTCGGAAATCTTCTTGAGGATATCGCTGTTGGCGGAGATGACCGTCGCGGTTTTCATTACGCCGAGCACCTTCATCGTGGCGACGAGGGAATCGATCTGGTCGGCGCTGCCGTTGCGAACGGTCAGCACGACCTTCATCCCGTACAGCTGACAGACGGCGACCGCCTCTTCGAGCGTCGGAACCTTTTCGTTCGGGTACTTGTCGACGTTGCCGCCGCGGGTGATCGTGTATTCCGAGATCTGGTCGTAGGTCATGGTGCTGACCAGGCCGATACCGTTGGTCGACGCGCTGAGGTTCAGATCGGAGAAGCAGACCCAGCGCTGGTCCAGCGTCGGCTGGACGTCGATTTCGCAGCCGTCGCAGCCGCAGCGGCCGGCAAGCTTGATCGCGGCAAGGGTGTTTTCCGGCGCGCAGGCGGAAAGGCCGCGGTGGGCGATGATCGTGAAATCGTTCGGGTCGATCGTGTCGGAATCGGTGACAAGCACCGCGCCGGCGGGCAGCGCGTCCGCCGCGAAGGCGGGCGTCACGGCCGCGAAGAGAAACAGCGCGGCCAGCAGGAAGGTCAATGCGGATTTCAGATTGCGTTTCATAGCTACGATCCTTTCCGGGGTTATTTCAGGTTGTGGATGAACAGGCCGCTGAGCAGCTTCGGTTCAAACCAGGTGGATTTCGGGGGCATGACGCGCCCGGCGTCGGCGATCGCCATCAGCTCGTTGAGCGACGTGGGATACATCGAGAACGCGAGACGCATATCCGTCTTGCAGCGGCGTTCGAGTTCGCCGAGACCGCGGATGCCGCCGACAAAGTCGATCCGCTTGTCGGTGCGCGGGTCCTCGATGGCGAAAATCGGGGCGATGCAGTTCGTTTGGAGAATCGACACGTCGAGCGACGCGACGGGGTCGTTTTCGTCAAAGGTGCCGTCCTTCGCCGTCAGCTTGTACCATTTGCCGTCAAGCAGCAAGCCGAAGGTGTGGCGCGCTTCGGGGCGGTAGGGAGAGAACGGCGCGGGCTCGACCGTGAACGGGCCGGCGAGCTGTTCCAACAGCTGCTCTGGCGTCATCCCGGCGAGGTCGCGGATCACGCGGTTGTAGTCCATGATCGCCAGCTCGTCCTTCGGGAAGGCGACGGCGAGGAAGAAGTTGAATTCCTCGGTCCCGTCGTAGTCCGGGTGTTCGGCGCGTCTCTTTTTGCCGACGCGCACCGCCGACGCGCAGCGGTGATGGCCGTCCGCGATATAGAGGTTCCCGGCCGCGGCAAAGGCCGCCTGCAGCTTCTCGCAGACCGCGCTGTCGTCGATCACCCAGACGGTGTTGGCGATCCCGTCGTCGGAGACGAAGTCGTAGACCGGGTCGTGCGTCTGCTGCCATTGTGCGGTCAGGGCGGAAATCTCGTCGCTGCCGCGGTAGGCGAGGAAGATCGGCCCCGTGTTCGCGTCGCAGACGTCCACATGGCGCACGCGGTCCTCCTCCTTGTCGGCGCGGGTGAACTCGTGCTTTTTGATCACGTCGTTCAGATAGTCGTCGATCGACGCGCAGCCGACAAGCCCGGTCTGGCTGCGGCCGTCCATGATCTGGCGGTAGAGATAGAAGCAGGGCGTCTCGTCCTGCAGCACATAGCCGTTGTCGGAAAGCGCCTGCAGATTCGCCCGCGCTTTTTCATAGACACTTTTGTCATACGGGTCAACGTCGCGCGGCAGATCGATCTCCGCCTTGTCCACATGCAAAAACGAAAGCGGCTTGCCCTGAACGGCTTCGCGCGCCTCCTCGCTGTTCATCACGTCGTACGGCAGCGCCGCGACGTCGCGGGCAAATTGCGGTTTCGGCCGGACGGCGCGAAACGGTTGGAAAACAGCCATAGAAATCCCTCCGTGCGTTGTGGTTTTTTCCTGCATTTTATTGTAATGGTCCGCGCGGAATTTGTCAACCGCGCGAATAAGGTATAAAATCTAATTTTTTGTGAACAATGAGAGAAGAAGGGACAAGGGAATAAGGGACTAAGGGACTAGAGGGGATGAGGGGTTGGCAATGACGAAAGAGGAATATGCGGCGTTGGTGCAACAAACCGCGCCGCCCTCGCCGGTGGGAAAGGACTGCGCCAAGGCGTTTCTGTCCGGCGGGGCGCTGTGCGCGCTCGCGCAGCTTGCGCTGGAGGGCCTCACAAGAGCGGGACTCGACGAAGACACGGGCAAAACCGTCGTGATGATCGCGCTGATCGTTTTGACGGCGATCCTTACGGCGCTCGGCCTGTTCGACAGGCTCGCGAAGCACGCGGGCGCGGGGACGGCGGTGCCGATCACGGGCTTTGCCAACGCGGTCGTGTCCCCGGCGCTGGAAGCGAAGCGCGAAGGTTTCGTCCTCGGCACGGCGGCGCAGATGTTTTCGATTGCGGGGCCGGTGCTCGTCTACGGCTGCGGCAGCGCGGCGCTGTACGGCCTTATATACTTTCTGATTCAAAAGGCAGGTGGTTGAAT
>CAMZEG010000023.1 GCA_947305635.1 uncultured Clostridia bacterium | reverse complement strand
TGTATCATAGGAGGTCTCTTTTTTTCTATTGTCCGTTTTTGCTGGACTTGTTCACGCACTGTGCAGTCCTTTTTTGAACGAAAAAGCAGCCGCCCGCGGGTTCGCGCCCGGAGCGGCTGCTAACTTTTTTCCGGGGGTTACGGCTGCAAATGCAGCACGGCGTTGTAATCGTCGATCCCGTAGTTGCCCGCCGAATGCTTCATGACGTCGTAAAAGTCGAGCGTTTCGCCCTGCGTGCCCTTGACGTGTTTGAAGAACGGGCGCAGGCGTTTGAAGATGCGCAGCAGCGTATCGCCCGCGGGGGTGCCTTCCACATAGGGCTGGTTGCCCTCAAACACACTGCGGACGAACGCGACGGCAAGGTCGGCGAACGAGTCGTCTTTGATCAGCGGGTCGGCTTTGACCAGCAGCAGCCGCGCGAACTGCCCGACCGTCATGCGCGCGATCCGTTTGCCGAAGAAGGGAACGATTTTTTCGAGCGCGGGGGTCGGCTTGACGCCGAGCTTGCGCAGAAAGCGCTTCGGGTCGTTCTGCATGGCGGCAATATACGAGCGCAGCATCCGGTCGAACTGCCGCTGGAGATACGCCTTTTGGCTCAGCCCCTGAAAATCCCACTCGAACGGCGGAACGGGGATGCTTTCGATCCGGGCGGTGCGCTCGTCCTCCAGCGTTACGCGGCGGATATAGGCGGGCGTCGCGACCGCGCAGCCCGTGCAGACGTCGTAAAACTTGTTGCCCTTTGCGGTTTCGGTGACGTTGATGCTCTGGTTATGCATGTGACCCGTGAAAATGAGGTGCACGCCGTTGTCCGCCAGGACGTCAATCAGCTTGTCCGCTTCGGCCTGCCGCGTGTCGCCGATCAGCGCGAAGACCGGCTGTCCCGGCAGCACGGGGTAGTGCTCCATCGCGATCATCATCACGCCGTCTTCCTGCGCCTGCTTCGCCTGCGCTTCGATCCACGAGAGAAACGCGTCGTCATAGGTGACGTGGCGCTCGCCGTCAATGTCGTTGCAGATCACGAGCAGCCGCACGTCGTCATTCAGCTGCGCGACATAGGAGAGGTGCGGCTCGTTGAACGCGATGGCGTCCGTGTAGCCGAAGTCCTTGTAAAAGCCGTAAAGCTCCGAAAACTTCGTGCCCTCGAGCGGGTGGCGGCCCTTGTCGTCATAGGCGTGCGGCGAACGGTCGAAGTCGTGGCCCGCCGTGACGAGGAAGATGCGTTTGCCGCTCTTTTCCTGAAAATCATGCATGAGGGCGGAGAGCGCCTTGTGACCCTCCTTTTCGCCCCAGTAGGTCAGGTCGCCCGCGACCAGCACGATGTCGGCGTCCTCGGCCTTTGCAAGGTAGTCGAAGATCGCTTCGTTGATCGCCTGCGTTTCCGCAAAGCATTTTTGCTCAAAGTCCATCGAGCGCTCATAGGCTTCGCCGTAGGCGCCGAGGTCGTTTTTATAGTAGTGCAGATCGGTGATGACGTAGAATGTCAAAGGCTTCATAAGGTACCTCCCAATCGTTGTCAGAATCGTTTTCTCATGCCTTCGCCGCTTTGAGCGCGAGCGCCTGTCCGGGCAGAACGGACATATGCACTTTGCCGTTTTTGATTTCCACCCTGCCGCGCGGCACGTTGCCGGTTGGGGTGATCTCAAAGACGTCGGCCGCTTTGCACGCGGCGTCCGGGATATTCCAGTCGCCCGACTTTCCGCTTTCGGAATAGGCGATAAAGACCTCGTTCGATTCGTCCAGCGGCAGCAGCGCGTCGCCGCCCTGTTTCAGCAAAACGCCGTTTTTCATGATCGACAGGTCTTCCCCGCGGCTGACGACGCCGCCGGAGAAGAAGACGGTGTAGCGGCCGTCCCCAAGCGCCGGATTCTCTTCGAAGCGTAATCGATCATACCGGTTCAAGTACACATAGGGCAGATGGTAAACGCAGAAGTCGCGCAAAAACGCGTTCGCCCAGTCCGCGGCGCGGTTGCCGTACTTTCGCCAGATCTCTTCGCCGTGCATCGTGCCGTAGAACACGCGCGCCTGCGCGCTGTCGGTCACATGGCCGGCATAGACCGCGGGCGGAATCTTCATGCAGTCCTCCATTGTCATGTTGCTCGTCCACCACGAGGCCGGGATCCTCCCGAGCGTGCGAAGCGGCGCGTTTCGCCAGTCGCCGTCGGGCAGGGGAGACACCGCCGCTTCATAGAACCTGCGGATCGGGTGCTCCGGCGAATCCGCGCGCCACTGCAGCTCGCGGTAGGTGTATTCCGTGGTCACGTCGATGCCGAGCGACTGGATATAGTCGAGCATTTTGTTCCGCGCCGCGTCCTCTTCCTCAACGCTCGTTCGGGGGTTGAGGCTTTGCGCGATGCAGAAGTTGTCGAGATGGACGGTCCCGCTTTCGCAAACAGGCGTCGCCGCGCAGAAGCGGTCCCAGTTGCGTTTGAACAGGCCGCTTTCAAAGTAGCCCTTGTAGGAGACCTTGTAGCCGTCGCGCCCGTTGAAGATCTCGATCGGCGTCGCCTTGCCTGCGGCGTTTTTCACAACGGCGTTCGCTTCGACCAGCTCGGGGAAGCAGGGCGTTGCGGTATAGGCGTCGGCCAGATTGCCGTGAAAGCTGACAACGGTGTGGTACTTTTTGGCCTCTTCAAAAAGCCACCAAAGGCTGTCGCGCGCCGTCTTGTCTTCGGGCCGCTTGAGCGCTTCGTTGACCACTTCCATTTCGGGGTAGCAGTCGTCGTGGCCGAGGCCCTGCCAGCCGACGAGATAGATGATCTTTTCGATGCCCTGCGTGAGATGGTCCACGGCTTTGATGATTTCCAGCGCCTGCGCGAACGTGATGAAAACGACGGAGCGGTTATTCGGAAAGTCCGGCTCCGCAAGGTACATTTTCATCCACAGGGTTTTACTGTAATCGTAGTTCCAGTTGTACATGATCCGGTGTCCTTTCCACTGTTCTCGCGCGGCGGCTGCCGCCGCTTCCTGTTCTTTCTGTTCAGTCCTTCTGCGTGCCGCACCACCATTCGGTGTAGGCGTCCGGGTAGTTCGTCTTGAAGCCGGTGACGCCCATCTCACTGAGCTGCGCCCACCATTCGGGATAATCGCCGAGGTTGGAAAAAACCTTGATGCCCATTGCGGCGAACATATCCACGTCCGCTTTGGTGAACGCGCCGTCGTTGAGCCCGACTTCCCAGAGGTCGGCGCGGCGGACGAAGTCCATCGTCTTCTCGTTGATAAAGCGGATGTTCGCGCCGAGGCGCAGACCTGCGGGCTTGCCCTTCGCGCGGTAGTGCGCCTGCATCTCCTCGAGCACGGCCCAGTCGCCGGAAAAGAAGATATAGCGCGACACGTTGGGGGAAGAGGCAAGGATCTCGTCCATGCGCGGGCACATCCCCGTGGTCTTGAACTCCACCTCGACGGTGAGGTCGTACGGCACGGTCGCCAGCCACGCGTCGAACTCCGGAAAGGTGATCAGATGGGTCACCCGGTCCTCGACGTAATCCGGCGGGGTAATCATGCGCCGTCCGCCGTAATGCTCCGTCCAGGGATAGGGCGGGTACTTGAGCTTGAGCGCGTCGCGGAAGGGAATGTCGAACCGCTTGATTTCCGCAGCCGTCATGTCCCGCAGTCTGTCGCGGTGCCGCTCAAAGGTCATGTAACCCAGATCGCCGTTGTGCGTGACGATGATCTCGCCGTCGCCGCTGATCTGGATATCCAGTTCGATCCCCTCAAAGCCCAGCTCGGCGGCCTTTCGGAACGCTTCCAGTGTGTTTTCCGGCGCAAACTGCGTCACGCCCGTATGGGCGAAGCGCATCGGCAGGCCGGGGTAGTCTTTTTGCATAGGATGACCTCCCGTCAGATCGTTCAGAAATTAAGGAATACGCGGATGTCCCGCTTCGCTTCGGCGTTGATCCCGGTGTACACCCAGTTCAGCCGGCCGTAGGGGGCGGCGTCGCCGCGGGTGTAGAACGAATAGAGATCGCCGTCGGTGTAGTTGTCCGCCCATTTGAACCGCAGCGACGCATCCGCGCCGGGCGCGAAGCCCAAGAGAGACTTGTCCGCCTTGAGCATCAGGCGGTTATCTTCGAACTTGATTTCGGCGTCGCCGAGGACGGTATAAACGCCGTCCTTGACCGCTTCCACAGCCGTTTTGCCGTTCTTGGGCGCCGTGCGGTTGACGGCGAAGTTGTAGCCCTTCTTGCCGTCCGTGTTCAAAAACAGCGTCATCCAGCCTGTGTCCGCCGGGGTGGTCAGGGTGTCGGCGGTCTCCACATAGAAATACAGGCTGTCTTTGTCCTCGGCAACCTTCGCGCGGACAATGTCGTTGCGGCCGGAATCGTCCTTATAGTAGGTGTCGCCGAAGCCGCGGTGGTCGCGGTCAAACGTATCGCCCCGGTAGTCCTTGTAGACGGCGGTGATCTTGCTGTCGTCCCACTGGTCAAAGGAACCGGCGATATCGATTGTTTTGCTGTCGGCTTTCGGAAGCGTTGCCGTGCTGCCCTTGAACTTCGCGATATAGTTCACCATCTGCATATAGTAGTTGTCGCCGAGCCGGCCCGCCGCGGGCTCCAGATCGCGCGAATACTCCTCGTCGCAGTTGTCGATGAAGGCGATCGGCTCGCCGGGTTCGTTCAGACGCATCGCCGTCCATTCGTTGAAGCCGGTGACAAAGACGATGTCCGGGTCGAGCTTGATCGCGTATTCCCACTGCTCCGCGAAGTTGTAGCCCTGCAGGATCGCGCCCTCGCGCGTGTCCTTATGCCAAAGGTGCCAGCTGCGGCCGTGGTCGTTTCTGCCGTACCAGGCGGACGCGCTGAAGCGGCAGCTGCCGGTGTGCTGCGCGACGGAAACGCTCATGATGCTCTCGTCCTGCAGCGAGTTCTTGTAATAGCCGCCGACGGTGTGCAGCGTGGTGCCGAACTCGATCCACGGGAAGCCGTCGCTGTGCTTGTCGTCCGTGGGCCACTGGACGGCCTTGATGCGGAAATAGTCTCTGACCTCCGGACGCATCGCCGGGTCGTCCGCGTTGCCGACGATCATCGGCTTGCCGTTCATCCGGAACCAGAGTTCGTCGATCCGGGGGTATTTTTCGTGCAGCGCGGCGTTGTTGTAAAGCGTATCGTACAGGGTATTCGCGATCGCGCCGGAGGCGCTGTTGGTATAGAACGCCAGCTGCGGCACCTTCCAGCCCTGCTCGAGATAGCCGTACCAGATATCGATCAGCTCCAGCGTGCGTTCGGTGTAGGGCACGGCGTTGGTCGTGTCGAAGACCATGAAATCGACCCCGGCGTCCGTGAGCATCTGGCAGTGGCGGCTGACGACCCAGCGGTCGGACTGGAAGTAATAGCCGAACAGCGGCTCGCCCCAGTGGTGCCAGACGGCATACGAGCCGCCGCCCGCGGCTTCCCAGCGTTCGACCGAGGTGTAGGCCAGCGGATCGGTTTCGATGATCTTTGTGATGTCATAGGGGCCGTCCTGCGAGTGTTCGCCGTTCCAGAGAAAGTAGAAGATCCCCACTTTCTTTTTGCTTTCGCCGGCGGAAACCGTCTGACGGCCGAGCGCGTCCGTCGCCGCCAGCGAGCCTGTCTCGGTCGCGGCGGTCTGCCGGATGACGCCGAAGGGAAAGATCGTTTTGAAGATCAGAACGAAAACCAGAACGACATAGGTCAGATACTGTATCATCTTCGTTTCCTCCCGTGTTTTCTTCGCTGCCGCGGCATCTTCAGCTTTATCATAGCAGAGTTTGCGCCGGAAGTAAAGACGGTGGCGGCATAAAGAAAAATAAAACTTGACAAAGCGGTAGAGTTCGCATATATTAATTCCAGTAGAAACAGCACGGTCAAAGGAATGAAAAAACGCGATGGCAACTTTGAAAGACACGAAAATCGGAGAAAGCGTAATCGTCGAACGGCTGAACGGCGAAGGCGCGCTGCGCCAGCATTTTCTTGATATGGGCGTGATCCCCGGAACGGAAGTCAGCGTTGTGAAGTACGCGCCGATGGGAGATCCCGTGGAGCTTTTGATCCAGGGGTACAAGCTGACGCTGCGGCTTGCCGACGCGGCCAAGATCGAGGTCGTGCCCGCCGAGCGCGAAACGAAACAGCCGGAGACGGACCGCAAGGAGAAGGTTTTCCTCCACCCGGGCTTCGGCGAGGGCGGCAAATATCACCCGAAAGGCAGCGGCGATCCGCTGCCGGACGGCACAACCCTCACGTTTGCGCTGGTCGGCAACCAGAACTGCGGCAAAACAACGCTGTTCAACCAGATCACCGGCGCGAACCAGCATGTCGGCAACTTCCCCGGCGTCACGGTGGACCGCAAGGACGGCGCGATCAAGGGCCATCCCGATACGCTGGTGACCGACCTGCCCGGCATCTATTCCATGTCGCCCTACAGCAGCGAGGAGATCGTCTCGCGCAACTTTGTGCTGAACGACAAACCGAAAGCGATCATCAACATCGTTGACGCAACCAACATCGAGCGCAACCTCTATCTGACCATGCAGCTTCTGGAAATGAACGTGCCGATGGTCGTCGCGCTCAATATGATGGACGAAGTGACCGCAAACGGCGGCACGATCGATATCAACGAGATGGAAGCCGCGCTCGGCGTGCCCGTCGTACCGATTTCCGCCGCGAAAAACCAGGGTATCAGCGAACTGATCGAGCACGCGGTTCATGTGGCGCATTATCAGGAAAAGCCGCTGCGGCAGGATTTTTGCGACGAGAGCGACCACGGCGGCGCGGTACACCGCTGTCTGCACAGTATCTGCCATCTGATCGAGGACCACGCCGCGGCCGCCGGGCTGCCGCTGCGGTTCGCCGCAAGCAAGGTGATCGAGGGCGACGCGCTCGTCATGTCGCAGCTGAAGCTCGATCGGAACGAAACCGAAATGATGGAGCATATCGTATTGCAGATGGAGACCGAGCGCGGGCTTGACCGCAGCGCGGCGATCGCCGATATGCGCTATGCGTTTATCATGAAGGTCTGCTCCTTCTGTGTCAAAAAGCCGAAAAAAAGCCGCGAGAGCATCCGCAGCGAAAAAATCGACCGCATTCTCACCGGCAAATGGACGGCGATTCCCTTGTTCGTGCTGATCATGGGGCTGGTGTTCTGGCTCACGTTCGAGGTGATCGGCGGCACGCTGCAGGGCTGGCTGGAATCGGGCATCGACGCTTTGACCGCCCTCACCGACCACGCGCTCGGCGCGGCGGGCGTCAACGAGGTGATCCACGGACTTGTGATCGACGGCATCTTTGCGGGCGTCGGGAGCGTGTTGAGCTTTCTGCCGATCATTGTGACGCTGTTTTTCTTCCTGTCGCTTCTGGAGGACAGTGGCTATATCGCCCGCGTGGCGTTCTTCATGGATAAGCTTTTGCGCAAGATCGGTCTTTCCGGCCGCAGCATCGTGCCGATGCTGATCGGCTTCGGCTGTACGGTGCCGGCGGTGATGTCAACGAGAACGCTGCCCAGCGAACGCGACCGCAAGATGACGATCCTGCTCACGCCGTTCATGAGCTGCACGGCAAAACTGCCGATCTACGCGTTCTTCGTGGATGCGTTCTTTCCGCGGCACAAGGCGCTGATCATGGTCGGGCTGTATTTCCTCGGCATCGTCGTCGGCATTCTCGCGGCGCTGCTGTTCAAAGGTACGCTGTTCAAAGGCGAGGCCGTCCCGTTTGTGATGGAGCTGCCGAACTACCGGGTGCCCGGCGCGAAGAACGTCGCTTTGCTGCTTTGGGAAAAGGCGAAGGACTTTTTACAGCGGGCGTTCAGCGTCATTCTGATCGCGACCGTCGTGATCTGGCTGCTGCAAAGCTTCGACTGGCATTTCCGGATCGTCGCGGATCAGCAAAACAGCATTCTCGCCACCGTCGCCGGCTGGCTGACGCCGGTCATGCGCCCCCTCGGACTCGGCGACTGGCGGATCTGCACCTCGCTCATCAGCGGCTTTATGGCAAAAGAGAGTGTCGTCTCCACCATGGAGATCCTCTTCGGGCAAAACGTGACCGCCATCCTGTCCGCCGCCGCAGCCGCTTCTCTGCTTGTGTTTTCGCTGCTGTACACGCCCTGCGTCGCGGCGATCGCCTCCATCCGCAGGGAACTCGGCGGCAAATGGGCGTTCGGCGTGGTCGTCTGGCAATGCGTGATCGCCTGGGTCTGCGCGCTGGCGGTCCACGGAATTGTGGTGTTGGTGTAAGATGATGAATTTCTGGGATGTACTGATCATCGTCCTGATTGGTGCCGTCGTTGTCTTTGCGGCAGTCAGGATCGTCAAAAACAAAAAACGCGGCAAAAGCAGCTGCGGCTGCGACTGCGCAAACTGCAGCGGCTGCGCGGCGATGCGGCAGGGGAAAGACGCGGGTGAAGGGATCGAAAAAGCCTGAACCCGCCGCTGAAAGCGGCGTCTGCCGCAAAGGGGACGACATGGATAACTATCGCTTTACGGTACGGACAAAACAGGATATGATCGACGCGGTGGAGTATTTCGGCTTTCTGCCGTTCTTCGCGGGTTCCGTGCCCGGCTTTTCGCTGGAGGAGCATGTGACGCGCGATTTGTGGTACTACGCCGCGAGCGGGGACTGGAAGGCCTGGGACTGGAAAGGCCCGGTCATCCGCGAAGCGGGCTGCGCCTACGGGAAGTTCTTCGAAAACAAGGCGTGCTTCATCAGCCGCAACTGGTTCCCGGATTTCGCGAACTACCGCCGCGACGGCTACGACTTCGACGCCCGCTTCGACGACGGACTCGCGTCGCTGCGCGACAAGGAACTGTTCGAGCTGCTCGACAGCAAAGCGCCGATCCTCTCGCGCTGGCTCAAGGCGGACGGCAACTACCGCAAGAGCGGCAAAACCGGCTTTGAGACGATCGTCACCCGCTTGCAGGCGCAGGGCTATGTGCTGATCAGCGACTTCGTCTACGCGACCGACAAAACCGGCAAAGAATACGGCTGGGGGATCGCGGAATATTCGACGCCGGAGCGCTTTTTCGGGGAGGATTTCACGAACCGCGTCTATCAGCGGACGCCGGAAGAATCCTACAACCGGCTCCTGGCGCACCTGAAGGGGCTGTTTCCCGACACGGACGAAGCGCTTCTCAAAAAGATACTGAAGTAAACCAAACGGCAAAAACCGGAAGAGCGGAGGACACAGTGAACAAAAAACAGGTCATACGCGAATGGCTGCAGATCGTCGGCGGACTTTTCGTCTTCGCGTTCGGCGTGCATCTGACGATCTATGCGAATATCGGGCTCGCCCCGTGGGACTGCCTCGGGATGGGCATCGCGAAGCATACCCCGCTCAACTACGGGCTCGCGATGACGATCATGGCCGTGGTGATCCTGCTGATCGACCTGCTGCTGCGCGAGCGGATCGGCTACGGCACGATCATCGACGCGCTGTTGACCGGCAATCTCGTCCAGCTCTATACCAACCTCAACCCGCTGCCGGAGAACCATAACCTCTGGGTCGGAATCGCCGTGCTGCCGGTCGGCTTTGTCTTCATGGCGATCGGGATGTGGCTGTATATGAAAGCGGCGCAGTGCTGTGGCCCGCGCGACTCTCTGCTCGTCGGCCTCGGCAAACGGATGCCGAAGGTGCCGTTCGGCGTCGTGGAAATTCTCCTTTGGGGCACCGTCCTCGTCGCGGGCTGGCTTTTGGGCGGCCCGGTCGGGATCGGCACGCTGATCAGTACGTTCGGCGCCGGCGCGGTGACGCAGCTGGTGTATTCGCTCATTCATTTTGAGCCGCGCGCGATCCGTCACCGCGACGTGATCGAGGTGACGCGGATCCTGCTCGGCCGGCCCGGTCCGAACGAAAATCAAACCGTCACAGATCCATAACGGAGGTGTTTTTATGGAAAAGTTTATCCCGTACGAAAAGCTGTCCAAACGCAAGAAAAGAGAGCTGGACAGCAAAAAGCGCGGCTCGTGGCACGGCGTTTCCCCCGTCACAAAGCGCGCGGAAAGCAAGAAAACCTACAACCGAAAAAGAGCCTTGCATTGGAAAGACGAACTTCCATTGCAAGGCTCTTTGATTTTGCGTGTATACCGCGTCAGGCGGTCAGGATGAACGACGCGATGTCGCCGATGACGTCGTCGCCGATGTGCCGCTCGGTGCTGTATTCCTTCGTCGCTTTGAGAATGTCGTCGCTGATCGCCGGCACAAAGATGTGGTTGAGACCGGGATATAACTTGAAGACGGTGTTCTCCCGCCCGGCGAGCAGGGCCTGCAGCCGCTGAAAATCGTCGTCCGCGAGCACCTGAAAGTCCCGCGCTCCCTGCAGCAGGAGAACAGGCTTGCCGCTTTCCAAGAGGTAGTCCGCCGCCGTCTTCTGGCCCATCTCCTTGAAGTAGTAGAGGGTCACGTTGCCGGCGAATTTCTTTTTCTTTGCTTCCGCGTCGCTCATCTGATAGAGGCCGTCGAACTTCTTTTTGAAGATCTTGTATTCCAGCCCGACGATCCATCTGAGCGGCGGCTTGCCGCCGGCCTGCTTGAGCTGGCGCAGGACGACGTCTTCCAGCCGGTACGGCGTCGCCGCCAAAAGGATGAGGCCGCGGACGTTGCCGCCCTCCGCGTCGATCCGCGGGGCGAGCATCGCGCCGAGACTGTGGCCGAGGAGAAAGATGCGGCTTTGGTCGATCCGCGCGTCCTGCCGCAGCAGGTCGAGCGCCAGCAGGGCGTCGTCGATCGTCTCTTCCCGGACGGTCGGGCTGGTTTTCGCGAGCTGTTTGCGGTAGGTGAAGGTGCGCTTGTCGTAGCGCAGAGAGGCGACGCCGCGCTTGGCGAGTCCTTCGGCAATGTCTTTGAAGGGCGTGAGCTTCATCACACGTTCGTCCTTGTCACTCGGGCCGGAGCCGTGCACGAGCACGACCGCCGGAACCGGCTTCGTCAGGTCGTCCGGCAATGTCAAAAGGCCGCTCAGCGGGTACTGCGTGCCCGCGCCGACGGTGATTGTTTCAGTGTTCATGCGGTTGTCACCTCCGGACTGAGAGAGCGGCGCAGCTGCTCGCTGCGCTTGTTGTGGAGCTTCGCCAAGCCGAGCGCGATCAGCGGGAACAGGCAGACGCCCGCCAGCACGAACGGCGCCATGATCAGGTACGCCGTCGGCAGATGCAGCTCGCGGCCCTTGCAGAGAATGTTCCAGAAGAACGTCGGCCTGAAGAACGGATAGGGGTAGAACGCCGGGTCGGTCAGCGCCCCGCGCACGATCGAGAAGATCGAATAGACGAGGGGATAGACCGCGACGAGCGGCAGCTTTTTATCCCTGATTATCGCGTCCGTCGGCGGGAGCAAAAACAGCGCGAACACGAAGGTGGGCATGATCATGTGGTGCAGCACCTGCACGCTCGCGAGCATCGCGTGCTGAAAGTTGTCCCACGACAGCGGGGGCGACATCCCCAGCGGGAACCCGGCGCAGTAGACGACGCCGGTCACGAGGATGTAGGTCATGACGGTCAGGCGCACCATCGGGTGGTACGCGATCCTTTTCGCCCCGGCGGAGCCAAACACGGCAAAGGCGAGGCAGAATAGATAAAAGCAGACATAGAGATTCGACTGCACCGTGAAGTACGAAAAGAAGTTGAACCGCCCGTAATCGACGGTATAGTACTTCGGGTCGTATTCGAACTGATAGCAGCAGATGCGCAGGATGATGACGCCAATGGCGATCACCGCCATCGCCAGCACGAGCGCGCCGAAGGATTTGTTTTTCATCAGCGGCCGTTCGCAGGTTGCCATAGAACCACTCCCTTTCTCTTACCCCGATTATACCACCCGATCCCGTTGCTTGCAAGCATGAGTTTTCGATCCAAAAACCGATGACGTGAAAAATCCGGTTTTCGCTTTACTATTTGCAAAAAAGCGTATATAATCAAAGCGGAACACAAAAGCACAAAAGGAGGACCGACCCATGACCAAGGAAGCATATCTGCGGCAGATCGAGGACGTGATCGCGGCGGGACCCTACAGGGCCGACTGGGCGTCGCTTTCCGGCCACAAAACGCCCGACTGGTACCGCAAGGGCAAGCTCGGCATCTTCATCCACTGGGGCATCTACAGCGTGCCGGGCTTCGGCAACGAATGGTATTCGCGCAACATGTACGACAAGGAGCACCGCGAATTCGAGCACCATGTCAAAACCTATGGCGACCAGAAGACGTTCGGCTACAAGGACTTCATCCCAATGTTCAAGGGCGAGCGCTTTTCCGCCGACGAATGGGCCGCGCTGTTCAAGGAGAGCGGCGCCAGGTATGTGGTGCCCGTCTGCGAACACCATGACGGCTTCGCGATGTACGACACTGCGTTCAATCGCTGGAACGCCAAGGCGATGGGCCCGTGCGTGGACGTCGCCGGGGAGCTCAAACGCGCCTGCGAAGAGAAGGGCCTGACCTTCTGCGCGTCGACCCACCGCGCCGAGCACTACTTTTTCATGAATCCCGGCCGCGCGTTCGACAGCGACGTCAATGACGAAGCCTATGCCGATTTCTACGGCCCGGCCGTCGCGACCCCCGCGTTCGTCGGCAACACCATGTTCGCGACGACCGAAAACGTCTATGCCGAGGGCGCGACAAAGGAATGGCTCGAAGACTGGACGGTCCGCACGTGCGAGCTGATCGACAAGTACCGCCCGAAGCTGCTGTATTTCGACTGGTGGATCCAGAACAACACCTTCAAGCCCTATCTGAAAAAGATCTGCGCCTATTACTACAACCGCGCTTTGCAGTGGGGCGAAGAGGTCACGATCAACTACAAGCACGACGCGTTCCCGCCGGACGTTGCGACCTTTGACGTCGAGCGCGGGGCGCTGACGGGGATTTCTCCCGTCCCGTGGCAGACCGACACGGCGATCGGCAAGGACTCCTGGGGCTACACCCGGGACAACCGCTTCAAATCCGCGCGGCAGATCATCACCGACCTCATCGACATCGTCAGCAAGAACGGCATGCTGCTGCTCAATATCGGGCCGAAGCCCGACGGCACGATCACCGACGGGGAGACCGCCGTACTGAAAACGCTCGGCGCGTGGCTGCGGCAAAACGGCGAGGGCATCTACGGCACGACCTTCTGGAAACACTTCGGCGAGGGCGACGTCAACAACGAGGCGGGCTTTTTCCGCGACGGCGACGAAAAGCCCTTTACCGCGCAGGACTACCGCTTCACCTACATGGGCGGCGCGGTCTACTGCTTCCAGATGCGGCCCGACGGGAACGACGCGGTGATCCGTTCGCTGTGCCGCCGCCCGGGAAAGGACTACCCGATCGCCAGAATCACGCTGCTTTCGACGGGGGAAACACTCGCCTTCGATTTCACCGAAGACGCGCTGACGGTCAAAGCCGTCGACGCGTTCCAAAGCGACCTGCCGATCTGCTTCAAAATTGAACTTGCGTGAAAAAAGAGAGCGCCTGCGCTGCGGGCGCTCTCTTATTGTTTTTTGTCTAAAATTCATAAAAAGTTCACAGAATCCGCGGGCTTGGGGGTGGCATTTTTGACTGAACTGTGATATCATTATTGTATATTTTTGTATATTGTGACGACGAAAGGGGAGTGCCCATGAAACAGCCGACGTCGTTTTACCTTTTGACGGACGTCCACTTCGTTTCCAAGCAAAGCTGGGTCGAAGGGCGGTCCATCACCATGCGCGAACGCGGCGACCAGATCGCGCTTAAGCTGTCGCCGGAGATCCTCGATTCGTTTATCGAAAAGATCCTCGCGGACGACGCCGTCGACACCGTGCTCTTCACGGGCGACAACGTCAACAGCGGCGACATGTATTCGCACGAGGACTTCCGCGCGCGGCTCGAACGACTGACTGCCGCCGGGAAAAAGGTCTATGTGATCTGCGCGACGCACGACTACTGCAGCCCCAACGGCGAGGACGAATGCTTCCAGCGCGGCGCCGTGCGCTATACCGAAACGGGCACCGAACCGACGCCGTTCATGCTGCGCAAGGATCTCTTCGATTACTACGCCGACTACGGGCCGAAGCAGGCGCTTTCCGTCCACGAAGCGAGCGGCTCCTATGTCGTGCAGCTCGGCGAAGGCGTGCGCCTTTGCATGATCGACGACAACGGCAACGGCCGCAGCCACTGCGGGCTGTTTGAGGACGGCGTTGCGTGGCTGACTGCGCAGATTCACGAAAGCAAAGAAGCGGGCGATTACTTTTTGATCGCGACGCACCATCCGGTGATTTCGCCGTGGGAGGTGTACCGCCACCTCGTCGACTACGAGATGTACGGCGGCTACCGCGAACTGTCGAAGCTGATGTGCGAAGAGGGCGTCCGCGTCGTCTTCACGGGGCATACCCATGTGCAGAACATCCGCAAATATACGGATGAGGCAGGCCGCTGGTTCGTCGACGTCTCCACGGTCGCCGCGGTCAACGCCGCGGGCAAGATGCGCCGCGTGACGGTCGACCCGGACGCGGGTCTTTGCAGCATCGAGAGCGTCCCGCTCGACAAAATCACCGGCGTTGACACCGGCGAAAAGAGCGTCTGGGAATACCTGTACGGCATCAACTTCACCGGCCGGATCGAACAGGCCTTCCCGCTGGCAAAAACCGACATCGGCCGCTTCCTCGACGAGACGGACGGCATCCTGCCCGCCGAAAAGCTGCGCAAGCACAAGGCGCTCGTCAAGCTCGCCTTGAAGTTCCTTTCGAGCCGGAAGCTCTCCTTCGCCGCGAAGTTCGGCAAAGTCTGGAAGACGCTGACCGACACGGAAAAGCAAGAAGCGAAGGAAACGAAGCTGCTTGACGTCGTGTTCGAAATCTGCCGCCATATCTATCCCGGCAACGCGCCGTTTACGCCCGACACCGTGGCCTACAAGGCGCTGCACGGCGGCGCACAGCGGCTCGACCGGATCGTGGCAAAATACAAGATCGAAAAAGTGCAAAAGATGATCCCGCCCGGATCGTCGCTCACCGAGATCGCGGAGGATTTCCTGTATAACAACCGCACCGGCGACGACGATACGATCGTTGTGGATTTGAAATAAGAGAGGAGCATGCGTATGAAATGTCCCAAATGCGGCGGCGAGATCCCGTTCTATGATCTCAAAGCCAACTGCAAGCATTGCGGTGTCAACATCTACTACTATTCGCAGGACGCGCTGTTGGCGCGCGACGCGAAGCGCACCGAGCTGGAAGCCGGCGTCGCGCGGATGGTGATCGCCAGGATCAAGGCGACGTTCATCGGCGGCGGACTGCAGATCGCGCGGATGGTCTTTGTTATCGCGACCATCGCGTCGCTGCTGCTGCCGATCGGCGCGGTCAAGTTCCATCTGCCGTTTTATGAGGGCGCGCTGTCCGCCGGCTGGATCGGTCTTGTCCAGGCGTTCCAGAGCGGCCTGCTGATGAAAGCGCCCGACCTGCTGCAAAGCGCTTTACTCAAACCGCAGACGATCGCGGGCCTGATCTTCTTCGGGTGCCTGTTCGTTCTGCTGCTGATCGGCGTCGTCATCCTCGCGATCTATCTGCTCAGCTTCTTCAACCTCAAGCGCAGCACGAAGATGATGAAAAACTGGGCGTTCGCCGGCTTCATCGCCGGGCTGCTCGCGCAGATCGGCGCGCTCGTCGCGAAGTTCATCACGCCCGACAGTCCGCTCGCATCGGTTTCTCTGGGCTTCGGCGGTCTGCTTTGCGGCGCGCTGTTCTTTGTGCAGTTCCTGTTGAACAAGGCGATCCTCAAAAAAGGCATTGAGCCGGTCTACCGCGAATACGACCCGAAGCGCCGCGACCTGCTCAAGCTGGTCCGCCGCGGCGAAGTCGATCTCGACGATCTGCCGCTGCCCGTCTTCGAAAGCGAAGAGGAGCACGAGGCGCGCATGAAGGCGCTTGAAGAGACAGTAAAGGAAGAGGGGTGAGCGCAGTGGAAGAAAAGAAAAAGATGAAAAAGAGGACAAAGGGGTTCCTCGCCGTCGTCGGCGTCATTCTGGCGGTTGCGCTGTGCTTCGGCTGTATCTACCTGTATCTGCGGCATGAGCAGCAAAAGCCCATCTTTGAAGCGCCCGAACTGGAACCGCAGGCGTCCGTGACTGAACTGCCCGACAACGCGCAGGACGCCGCGGCCTATATCGACCGTCTCTATGAGGCCATGACGACCGCGGATGACGTCGAAGGCGACTGGCACACCGACGTCGTGCTCGGCGATATCGCAACGCCGTTCGCCGCAGCGGATAACGCGCTGCTGCAGTTCTTCCGCGGCCAGGCGCCCGGTAAGATTGCCGGGTTCTATCCGAGCGCGGCGGAAGTGGTGATGGCGGATGTGAAAGACGCGCCCGCGTTCACGATCGACCCCGCCAAGGCGCTTGAATATAACGGTTATCAGGGCGAAGTCACCGAGGACAAAGACGACAGCGTCCATTACTACCTCAATTTCACCCTGACGCCGGACGACGTTGATCCGGAAGAAATCAAAGCCGGCGACGTGTATAAGCAGATTGCGGAAACGCTCTCTCCCGCCGCGACGATCGATTCATTTGAGATCACGCCCACGGGCGAGACCGTGAACTGCACGGTCGACCGCCTGTCGGACGATCTGCAGAGCGTCCGGATTGAGAAGAACTACCAGATCAAGGCGACCGTCACGCTCGGCGAAGATTACGCCGCGCTGAATGCCGGCGGCAAGGCCGACGTCGAATTCCCGTACACAACCGTGGGATATATCAACTTCCACCACTACGGCCTGCGCTTCTATGAAAAGCAGCTTGTGGCGAAGCCCGACGATATCAAGGCGCTGCCGCTCGACGTCACGGTCCATTCCACGGCGACCAAGGAAGATTACACCCTGACGTTCGACGCGACCGATCCCGACGCGATCTCGATCGACGAGACCGGCGTCATGACCGTCCACGCCGCGCGCGAGGAAGCGATCACGATCACCGCGACGCTGAACTATGACGGCCATACCTATTCGGATACGCTGACCCTTTATGTGACGGAACTGGAGGTGAAGAGAGATGTCTGAGCAAGTGACGACCCAAAGCAAGGATATTGAAACGGAGATTCAGGAACGCAAAGATAATATTTACCGCAGCTATAACTACGTCGGCACCAAAGAGACCATCGCCTACCTCTTCAACGACTGGTCCAACACGTTCAACATCGGCGGTTTCAACACCCGTTACATCTGGGACGTTGTCAAGATCGACTTCGGCGTCAGCGCCATCGTGAACCTGTTCACCGGCGCGTGGGACGTGATCAACGACCTGATTTTCGCCGGTATCGTGGACAACACCCGTACGAGGATCGGTAAATTCCGTCCCTACCTCGTGATGATGCAGATCCCGCTGTCGCTGATCGGTCTGCTGTATTGGTTCTTGCCCTATTTCTTCCCGAACACCGCCGGCACCTATGTGCCGAAGCTGATTTTCTATTTCGTCTTCAACATCATCACCGAAACCGCAGGTACCTTCACCGGCCTTGCCCGCGGCGGCTATATGTCGACGATCACGCCCAACCCGAACGAGCGTGTCCGGCTGATCACCCTCGCCGAGCTGCTCACGGGCTACATGGGCGAGGATATGCCGGGTTACGTCATGGGCTTTTTGTACGACATGGTCTCCACCGGCAGATGGGCCATCAAGATGCGCAGCATCTTCATGGGCATGGGCGTCGGCTGCGCCGTGATCTCTTCGGCGTTCACGTTCTGGTTCTTCCTGCAGTCGAAGGAGCGTGTTCCGCAGACGATGGACAAACCGAACATCAAGGAAGGCATGAAGGCCGTTCTCACGAACTATCCGGTGCTTTTGATGTGCCTGTCCGATTTCCTCGGCGGCTTCGGCGTCGGCACCGACGAAGCGAACTACTGGATCGACGTTCACGGCAACACCCACATGATCAACACCCTCAAGGCGCTGGTCAGCGGCATCTCCGGCCCGGTCGGTTCCATCAGCTACGCGTTCGTCGCGCCGCTGCGCAAGCGCTTCTCCTCCCGGTTCATCTGGGTGGGTTCCGACTTCTACGGCGATATGGTCACGCTCGGCTTCTTCGCCTTCGGTATGTATAAAAAGAACTACCTGAAGGTCTGGCCCATGCTGATCGCCTACGGCATCCGCGAATTTTTGGTGAAGCTGCTCTTCGGCGTCAACAAGGTCATCAACGCCGACCTTTGGAACCAGGCGATGGACTTCTGCGAATGGAAGAACGGCTACCGTATGGAGGCCACCACCAGCGTGGCAAAGAACCTTGTCCTCAAGCTGCAGGGCATCGGCATGAACTCGATCCGCCTGATGGTCATGAAGAAGATCGGCTACGTTCAGGGCGCCAAGATCGGTACCCAGGACGAGCGCACGAAGTTCTGGCTGTTCGCGCTTTGCACGGTCGTCCCGTTCGTGACGAGCATTCTCGGTATCGTCCCGAAGCTGATGTGGCCGCTTTCCAAGGCGAGAGAGACCCAGATGTACTACGAGCTCGCGCAGATGCGCGACAAACGGATCAACG